>JAPUKJ010000134.1 GCA_027295705.1 Ignavibacteria bacterium
GCGCGAGATAATGTTTTGGTTGCGGCCGAAGGCCGCGCCATGCCATTCGTGGTTTGAAACATAACAGGCCGGCATTCGTGATAATTCGTGTAATTCGTGGTTTGAAACAAAGCGCAGCGCCCACCCAACAACCGACGTCAATAAATGAAAAACAAAGACTTTGCTAAAGAACTTGAACATAGAACGAGGAAATTCGCTACAAACATAATGAAAACTATCTTAAGAATGCGTGCTTTAGAATGCGTGCTTTGCGATGAGCACATTTACAGTAGTTCTACTTTATGCAAAGCTGTGCAGATATTTGAGTGATTACAGAGTTTTGCGAGCAAGGAATCGCGGTGATTAATCTGGTTTTGAGTCTGGATTATGAGATTTTTGGAAATGGCTCCGGCGATGTACGCCGGGACATGATCGACCCTACATCCCGTCTATTGACACTTTGTGGTCACTATGGTGCGAAGGTTACTATCTTTCTTGAGGTCGGGGAATACTGGGCCATGAAGAAGGCCGATGAAGACGGTTCTTTGTCCTTGGGCTATTCCCCTTCCAGAGAGATTGAAGAGCAGGTTCGCAATGCAGTGTGCAAAGGTCATGATGCGCAATTACACCTACATCCCTGGTGGATTGGTGCCAACTTCAAGAAAAATTGCTGGCGATTACGTCCCGAGTATAGGCGGATATCCGACCTGCCAAACGGTCTAGGCTCCGAGGATGACCCATTCTCAGTTGTTGGTGTCTTAACAAGGGGAAAACGTACACTCGAAGAAATGATTCATACTGTACGACCAGACTATGAATGTCTCGCTTATAGAGCTGGCGAATTCTGGGGTCAGCCTTCACGGAAACTGATCCTAGGTTTGAGGCGTGCCGGATTACTAGCTGATTCCTCTGTCATTAATGATATGTATGAAATGGAGCCGATTCCAACAGATTATCGCAATGCTCCCTCATCAGATGGCTATTGGTGGACAAGTTCGGATGATATAAGCGATTCAGGTCCAATAGGTGAAAACATAATAGAGTTTCCTGTTTACTCGAGACTATGCCCCTATTTGACCAATTTCAAATGGACTAAGCTTGCTGCCACAATTAAGCGCCACTCAGTGGAAAAGGCAGATGTACATGGACATGGCATGACAACCGCAAGGAAGAGCACGGCATCGGCAAGCGGCGTTATTAAGAACCTATTCACCAAGAAACCGATAAAGTACGACTTCTGTAAGTTGAGCGCAAAAGACATGATTCTTTGGTTGCAGCATATTATCAATAATAATCGCCCGGCGAACAAAGAGTCAATCATGCCAGTCGTCATGCTCGGACACAGCAAGGACTATTGGAACGATCACAATCTGGAACAGTTTCTGCGATATATTCAAGCGGAGTGCGAAGAAAAGGTACGTTTTAGTACGCTTGCTGAACTAACGGACCGCATTCGTAAGGGCGGACAAAGTACAGAAATCACAAGTTGATTTGACGAGAAACACTGAGTCATTGTCTGTCTCCAAATGATTCAGTCGCCCTCGCTCGCCATACTTACTTGAGATACAGACACTGTAGACAAAAACTAAAATGGATATCTATCAATGCAACAGATTACACAGCAACTAACATCGGGTGAAATCGTTATACAAGAACTCCCCTGGCCACAGGTGGGGTCCGGAATGGTGTTGGTTCGAAATCACTATTCATTGATCAGCGCAGGCACGGAGGGAGCTACCGCCAAAACGGCACGCAAGAGCTTGATTGGCAAGGCCAAGGAACGTCCACAACAGGTGAAACAGGTGCTTGATGTCCTCAAGAAACAGGGGCCTGTGCAGACCTATCGCGCGGTGATGAAAAAACTGGATGCCTATTCGCCCGTAGGCTACAGTTCCGCGGGTGAAGTGATCGAAGTTGGACCACAGGTTCACGACATCACTGTCGGTGACAAAGTGGCTTGTGCGGGTGTTGGTTATGCCAACCACGCTGAAATTGTCTGTGTCCCCAGGAACCTCAGCGTAAAGCTGTCGGAAGATGCGAACCTTAAAAAGGCTAGCTACAACACGCTTGGTGCTATTGCCTTGCAGGGAATCCGACAGGCCGAGTTGCGTCTTGGTGAAAGCTGCGCCGTGATCGGTCTTGGACTGTTGGGCCAGTTGACGTGTCTCATGCTAAGGGCGAGTGGCGTCCGAGTATTCGGAATAGATATTGACGAACATGCCGTAGAGATTGCGACCCAGCATTGTTGTGACGCAGCCTGGGTTCGCCAGTCTCCTGGATTGGCAGCAAAGGTGGCCCATCATACGAATGGAGTCGGTGTGGATGCGGTTATTCTCACGGCGGGCACATCAGCTATCGATCCGATAAACCTTGCTGGCGAACTGGCTCGCAAGCGAGGCAAGGTGGTCGTGGTGGGCGCGATACCAACGGGATTCGATCGTGAACCATACTGGTATCGAAAAGAGTTGGAATTGCGCATGTCTTGCTCCTACGGTCCCGGACGCTATGATCCCGAGTATGAAGAGAAGGGAGTTGATTATCCGACTGCGTATGTTCGGTGGACTGAAAATCGGAATATGCAGGCATTCCAGGATCTGGTCTTTCATAACCGGATCGATCTGGACTATTTAACGACGCATGAGTTTCGGCTGGAGGAAGCCTCCCAAGCCTATGACCTCATCGTTAATCGTAGTGAGCCGTTTCTTGGAATTGTGTTAGCATATAATGCTCAGAAGACTCTTAAACGGCGAAGGCTAGAGATAAGACCCGTTCAGGCTCCGGGCAGAGTGAACTTAGCCTTTGTGGGTGCGGGGAGCTATGCACAGCAGAACCTTCTACCCAATATTCCGAAAGATGATAACGATGTGTCCTGTCTGGGCATCATGACACACTCGGGCACAACATCCAAACGCGTCGCTGAGAAGTATCGGTTTCAGTTTTGCACATCTGATCCCAAGGACATTTTCGAGAATGACTCAATCAACACGGTATTTGTTGCCACGCGGCATGATAGCCATATGAGCTATGTTAAGAGAGGCCTCAAAGCAGGTAAGCACGTATTTGTGGAAAAACCTCTGTGCCTTTCTGAGGAAGAATTATGTGAAATTGAAGATCTTCATGATAAATCAAACTTTCATAGCCAATTGATGGTCGGATTTAACAGGCGGTTTGCCCCACATGCTGTCGAACTGAAGAAGCACTTGGGCGATGCCCCGATTTCCATGCTGTATCGGATCAACGCCGGTCCGATTCCAAGAGCTAACTGGGTTCAAGACAATAATATCGGCGGCGGGCGCATCATCGGAGAGGCTTGCCACTTCATCGATTTTTTGACTTGGCTCTGCGGGGCTGTGCCCAAATATGTACACGCAGTGGCACTCCCTGATCCTGACGGTTTGAACGATACGGTCAGCATCAATCTGCAATTCGCAAATGGTTCAATCGGTAGCCTTGTCTACTTTTCAAACGGTTCTAAAGAGATGCCCAAGGAGTACGTTGAAGTCTACAATGCCGGTAATATTGGGATCATCAGAGACTTCAAGGTGCTAGAGATCTACTCAACCGGCAGGCCCCGTCGTAAGAAAAGCCTTGTCCAGAACAAGGGCCAGGCTGATATGGTCAAGGCTTTCATTAGAAACATCAAAGAAGGTGGAACACCCCTAATCCCCACCGAAGAACTCTTTGCTGTGACACGAGCTACTTTTGCCATATTGGAGTCTATCAAAACCCGCCAGGCAATTTCTCTATGACTTTCGATGAAACACATTGAAGTCCAACAATACATCGAAGAGATGCTCTCCCATATCGAATCTGCCGACTGTGTCGGGTACGACCCTTCCAATGCGTGAACAGCCCGTTGATTCAAC
>JAPUKJ010000135.1 GCA_027295705.1 Ignavibacteria bacterium
AAAGAATTCCTCACTTTGCCAGATGTGTGGTGCGGCATGTTTTGACTCGGGCTTGTCTCCATGTCACATTTGATTGATTGCATTATGATGGTGGCTCGCCCTTCCATTGTTAAGAAGTGTTTGATACACCCATCAAGTTTCCTCCCAATTGCATCCCAGCCATATTGTTCTACCACGTTTGCGTAAGCTTTTTGAGCAAGGCGAGCTCTAAGAGATGCGTCATCAAACAGTCGAACGACAGCTTTCGCAAAGTCCTCGGCCGTGTCAGCAAACAATGCGGACTCCTCATGCGTCAAGTTTATTCCCTCGCATCTGATCGTCGTTGACACTATGGGCTTTTTCATAGCCATTAATTCTAGTGCCTTCAGACGCGTTCCTTCACCAATAAGGATTGGGATTACTGCGATCTGGGCTCGAGCTACAAACGGACGGACGTCTTCCACGAAACTAGTAATGATGACATTTTTCGATACACGTCTCTGCAATCTTCTAGACGGCTTCGCACCAACGATGAAAATGCGTGCACCAGGGACGCTGCTCAGAATCAAAGGAAAGATCTTATCGAGGAAGTACAAGGCTCCATGATCGTTCGGGTAGTAATTCATCAATCCTGTAAAAGCCATGGTCATGGGCTCAGGACAAGTCTGCTGTGGAGCGAAGTAATGTAAATCAGTGCCATTAGGGATAATGCACATTTTCTTCTGTGGAAGGTCCTTCTCAAGATCGTGCTCAGATGTGGTGAGCAAAAAATCAACTTTTGCACAATTGTTGAATTCATCAGCCTTGCCTTTCTTGGCTTCCCAAAAGTAGTATAGCTTCCGAATAGAATTGGCTGACTCCTGGTATGCACGATATACGTTGTCGTACTCGACATTGTGGTTGTCACCTACACATGGGACATTGGCCGGAAAGCCGTGGTACCCTAGGAGGCCAGAACTACAATGGATCAGATCAATCGACTCCCCGCGATGTGTTGTGGGTGGTTAGGTTTTTTCGTAGTATCTGTGTGAATATTCTGGTCTAAGCATGACTCCAGCGTCCTTCCGCCACCTGTTGCTAGTGTTACAGTTCGTAGTCTCATTGGGATTGCGTAATAGCAAACAAGGTAGACCGGATATCCTGAATTTTTGTGTACTTGGGAAAAATTTGGGAACTACTAGACCCGTACAGCCAGAAGGGGTCTGCTAACCAATGTCCACTTGGAACTCAACTAGAGGGATTATGACCCACGCTGAACAACACAAAATGATCGTCGAACTCATAGACTATACACATAAGATGAAACGGTATGATCAGGAGGAGTTTGAGATGTTTGTAAAACGAGACAAAGATGATGAGGACCTTGATGCGATCTCACAGAAACGTTTAGTGCATTTGTATGAATTCTATGTGGTTCATAAGGGTAGAAGTTCATGAGAGCTGCGTTCGTTTCTAAGTATGGCGGTCCTGAAGTCCTCGAGATTCGAGATGCCCCGATTCCCGCGCCTCGACAGAATGAAGTCCTGGTCCGTGTACGGGCGATAGGATTAAACTTCGCTGATGTTGTTGGCCGCTTCGGAGTCTATCCTGGAACACCAAAACCGCCGTTTATTTTGGGTTTAGAATTCTCAGGTGATGTTGTTGCAGTAGGATCTGAGGTCAAAACATTAAAGGGACGTGAGCGAGTGATGGGATGCAGTCGACTTGGGAGTCATGCAGAATACGTTACAGTGAATGAAAATCTGGCAACAGCACTACCTGCCTCAATGACATACGAGGAGGGGGCATCATTTCTTGTTACGTATCTTTCGGCCTATCACGGTATTGTCAGGTTGGCAAACATTCGTAAGGGTGAGAAATTGTTGGTGCATGCTGCAGCAGGAGGTGTGGGAACAGCGACGGTGCAATTGGCTAAACACCTTGGGGCAGAAATATTTGCGACGGCCGGTACGGATGAGAAGGTTACACTTGTGAAGCAGCACGGAGCCCATTACGTCATTAATTATAGGACAACGGACTTCGCTTCGGAAGTGCGCCGTCTCTCGAATGGTCACGGGGTCGATGTTGTGATGGATTCTGTAGGGGGAGAGACATTTAGGAAGAGTTGGAAACTGCTGGCTCAAATGGGTCGATACATTCTCTTTGGCATTTCAGCAGTGACGGGTAAAGGAGCCCTGAATCCGATGAGGGTAGCCGCAACCTATTCCCTCATGAAACCAATATTTCCCCCTAGCTTGCTGGGTGCCAATAAGGGAATTTTCGGTTTTAATCTTGGGACGCTCAGTAGCAAGGAGAGTTATTTCAAAGAGGCAGTGAGAGACCTACTAAAGCTTTATGATGCTGGTTCCTTGAAGCCGTTTATTGGTAAAGTCTTCCCGTTTGATCAAATCGTTGAAGCACATCGTGTGTTGCAGACTAGACAATCGGTCGGGAAAGTCGTCGTTGTTGTTGGAGACTAACATCCTGAGAAGTTCCTTTCTTGCCACGACGAGAGTTTTGCAAATGCTTTCTTCTTGCGAAACATAGGTTCAAATGATGGCATACCGATGACAATCGCAAAGAAACAGATACAGCTGGATGCGGATTTTGTTCTTATGGCGTATTGCAATGGTTATTTCCCGATGGCCGAGTTGCTCACCGGTGTTATATCATGGTACTCGCCTGACCCCCGAGCAATCCTGCCTCTCGACGGGTTTAGAATCTCGCGCAGCCTCAGGCAGAGAATCAGGAGCCAAATCTACGAATTGCGTGTGAATACGGAATTCGAACGAGTCATACGATCATGTGCCGAAAGGGAGCAAACCTGGATTTCAGAAGAAATGGTTCGGGTCTACATCGAGCTTCACGAAAGGGGATTCGCTCATAGCGTAGAATCGTGGCACGACGGCATATTAGTCGGTGGTTTGTACGGTGTGGCTGTTGGTGGTGCCTTTTTTGGAGAATCAATGTTCAGCAGACAGAGAGATGCTTCCAAAGTAGCCCTCGTTCATCTTGTTGACAGGCTAGGACAAAGGAAGTTTCAGCTGCTTGATTCTCAATTCATGAACGAACACATTGCCCAGTTCGGTGCTACGGAGATCTCCCGTTCGACATATCTGACACTGCTCACCGAGGCACTTCGTCTTGACAGTTCGTTTCTCGATCTCAAATGATTTCAATGCTTGCGATGTAGCGGCCAAGTGAGAGAAAGGAACCTGTGAGTTTTCGTACGTCGAAATGAACTTGAACAATGCTCTTCGTGCGTTGTGAAGGTGATGAAACCTATAGAAGTCGCTGGCGGGCCGTTGTGTTCTGTAGCTTTTTCTTTGGGCGCAAGTCATGCCAAACGGGACGACCGGGTGATGTGCAAGGAATTTTAGGCATGATTTTGATTTCTTAGTGCAAGCAATCGACTCTCAAGCGTCGGGACGCACACATGTTGGAGGCATCAGTCGTTGAAATCACATTAGTCTGTTGTAGATACATTGACGGTAAATGTCAAGCCTGACTCTTAGGAACGTTCCAGAGCAATTTCACATTGTTTGGCGTATTATGTTGCAACAGTGTGAAATTGTACATATATTCGTTCTGCAAATTACGGTGCGGAGATTTTTTTGAGGCGGTGCTGATTGATATATTCTTAACCTAGTAATTCTTAAGGAGGTATCATCAATGGTACGCTCACGCGGATCGCACAAATTCGACAGGGTGACGATTACGTTTGTCCCCTCTGCAGATGCAACAAGTTTCCGCCATGTCCCGTCTACTTTCAGCACCACAAATAGAACATATGGTTGGCGGCACTCTCAACAAATGGATTACCTGATTGTCCCTAGGAAGATTTCGAGCAACGAAATCAAGGTCGATATGTTTGTTGATCCGCTGAAGGGACTGAAATCTGGTACAGACCTGCAAAAGAATGTTCGAAACTTTGTTAAAGCGAAAATCCAATCGGAGTGGCAAGGTCTGAAGCTTGTAGGCATCAGCCGTGCAACGGTAGCTGCCCCACCAGAACAGAAATTCGCGCGTGGTACAATTGAGGAGATCCTCGGAGCAACCCTTGATAAGTAATTCGCGGTTCTTCTGCCGTTTGGTGATTCAAGCTTGCTGAAGCTCTTCCGAGTGCCGTGAAGTTTCACGGCGATTTTCATCCACGTAGTACGTAATAACCCACTTTATTTTCCGTACGATTGCCAAAAGATGTATGAAGTCATCAATAGTGACTCCTACTGCATTAGCTAAGTTGCAGCCGACAATGCAGGGGAAGGTCCGCGATATTTTTGACCTGGGAGACTCATTGCTAATTGTTGCAACGGATAGGCTCTCAGCGTTTGATATTGTCTTACCAATGAGAATTCTCGATACATTGTTTTAGCTCAGTTGATCTCTGCTGACAACGTCAGCATCTTGGCCCCTGGAGATTTCCATCCACACGTAATCTCTCCCGCTACTCTCCTGCCTCATCGACTGGCAAGGCCCCGTGGCATTACCCACCCAGATCTTAAGTTGCACGAAATAGCTCTGGAGCAACGTTTCCCGGAAAAAGAGATGTCATCCAGTCAGGATATCTGCCGTGGATGTCATTCATAATCAGTTCAAATCATGCAGGTTTGCCTTCCGTTCTAACTTGCTGGCTTGGATGGTCAGGATGAGTCGGTGCCTCCCAGTGAATGCGTTGGAATCGTTTTCTTTGTAGGACGTGGTTGCATGAGATCTTGACGCGTGAACCCGTCAAGCCTTTGGGGCCGGAGAACAGAGCTAGATAGGGAATGAAAACTTTCGGTCATGATGCAGTCGTAATCCGGTTAAGAAATGGGACAAGAAGGAAATCCAAGGTGGGAATATTCGCGCAGGGTTTGGCGATGTGCGAAAAAAGCCGAATTTGAAAACCCTTGCCCCTGGTGGCCCGAAAGCTGGTTGGATGTCCATAAGACTCTCTCTTTCAATTCCTTGAAATTGATGGAGACGATGTGGAAAGACTATTGTTTGTTCACTCCAAATTGCCCGCTGGGTGGTTATTTTAGTCCCCTCCTTCTACCCTTTGCTAGTCCCATCCCTGTGAATGGAAACTTTTGAAGAAGAGCTAACGTAATTCTTGCCCTCCCGATCCTTGCCGGTCGGTCTAATGGATCACATTAGAAAAAAGACCTTATCCTATCCTACTCATGAAATACGTACGGATCGTAGAACGATAAGAGATTCACTTCCTGTCGGTGTTTATAGGTGGTATGTAAGGAGCAACAGAAAAACACATTACTACCAAGAATCCAAATTTGTCGTTGTAGCAAACAATGTAAAGCCTAGCGGCCTGAATCGCTTCGGTTGAAGAAGCACTTATCGAAATGAATCTTGGGGGAGCGCAATTTGATCTCAACGCGCGGTCCAACAAAGTCTGAAACCACGAAGGCTGCACGACAGGAACCTTTGAGGATATGTATGCAAGTGGAATATGGTATACATTGGTGGGAATGCAACACACCATTGAGGAAATAGCCTTTGGCTTCACCCTGCTGGGGCCTCGGTTCCATGGCAATTAATCTGTGTTTGGCTAGATCTGTTTGGCTTTGCTGTGGTCGCGAGCAGCTGAGTCAAACGTAATTTCTCTCTAATTGTATGAAAATAAATAGGTTAAGGAAAATTCATGTTCCAAGAAACCAATTATACAAATTCCCATATACACAATGGAGTTAAAGGGTGTATCTAAAGTAATTGTTCAAAAATAGCTTGCATTTTGTTGTTAATTTGACTAAGTAGTATGCACCCCAAGAATCCTCTGACCACATAGTCTTTTTGGAGCTCAACATGCCTGAACAACTGCACTACGAAAACATACTGGAAAGCATTAGTGGGGGCTTTTTTGCCTTGGACAATGCTTATCGCATTACGTACTGGAATCACGCGGCAGAGAAAGGGACAGGTCTGCCTGCGCATGATGTAGTTGGTAAGAATGTTTTCGACGTCTTCCCTAACGCTGCGGGTGCCACGCTCGGCGAGAAATACAGGCTTGCGATGGAAACAAAAACCTTTCAAAGTTTTGAATCATCATACAAGGACGAGCGATTTGAAGCGTGGTATGACGTAAGGGTCTATCCGTCAGAGAGTGGGCTCTCGATCTTTTTCCAAGATATCACTGAGAAGAAACGGGATCAGAGGCAGAAAGAGATACTAGTTGAGGTATCTAAGGCCATTAATTCATCGAGACATCTTGATGAACTTTGTCTGCGCGCTGCGGAGAAAATAGCCTTGTTGTTTGGGGTGCCATCGAAGTTTGTTTGTATTTACCTATTTGACCCTCGGGCCAATGAGATCAGGTTAGTTGCCCCAGCTCTTTTCGATGTAGAATTTCCGCAAGACGTTGTCCATCAGCCGGTAGGTCAAGCTGGGAAATATCGAGCTGCTCAGGCAGCTAGCTCAGGAGAGACAATCGTCTCAGGAAAAATTTCAGAAAGTACTGTCGCGGGACCGTTTTTCGAGGAAATGCAAAACCTTCGGCTCAAGACACTTATTGTCTTGCCTCTTTTGGTTCAAGGAGAGGTTCAGGGAGTACTGGAAGTATTAACGATCAAAGAAAAAGAATTTGTTAATAGTGAACTAGAGATCCTGTCCGTGGTTGCAAATGAATTGTCTAGTGGGATGAATCGCAAGCGCTTAATCGATGAGCTTCGAACGAAGAACATCGAATTAGAGGCACAGACCCAAAAAACGGCGGACGCGAGTGAGACGCTTAAGAAGTTTCTGGCAACATTCAGCCATGAATTGCGTTCACCATTGAATTCAATCATTGGATTCTCTGAATTATTAACAACTCAAATGGATGAACTTTCGGCTGAGTCTATTGAAGAATTCATGAAAAACATTAATGCCAGCGGTAGGCACCTGCAACAGATCATTAATGATATTCTTGATTTGTCAAAGATAGAGGCGGGGCGAATGGAGTTACACATTGCCAGTTATCCGGTATCATATTTCAAAGAGAACATCCAGCGTGTTCTAGCATCAGCTCTATCAGAGAAGCAGATTCAATTAGAGTTTGCTTTTTCCCCTGAATTTGAGGAAATCGTGGTAGATCAAACACGGTTTAGACAGATCCTTATTAATCTGGTTTCAAATGCTATTAAATTCAGCAATCGTGAAGCAAGAATTACTGTGAGTTCGACGCGTGTGGAAAATGATCTCCAATTCGAAGTGCGAGATTCAGGACTGGGCATAAAGCCGGAAGAAATATCTGGGATATTTAAACCATTTGAACAGGCTGCAAGCGGAAAAAATGTTAACAAACAGGGCATAGGTCTCGGACTAGCGATTACAAGAAAGCTTGTTGAGCTTCATGGCGGGAAGATCTGGGTGGAAAGCGAGTGGGGGAAGGGGACCACGGTATTTTTCCGCATACCCATGATTGTGGATGGGTCTTCGGATCGTGTGCTGCAGGCCGACATGTTGCTGGATGCGCTGCGACGAGAGAACAGACCTCCAGGGGAAAAGCCATTGGCCTTGATAGTGGAGGATGCTCCGCAGGCTAGTGAACTTCTGCGGATGCATATAGAATCAGCCGGGTATCGGGTTGAGATTGCACGCGATGGAACTGAGGCAGTTGACAAAGCAAAACGAATGCACCCCAACGTCATTACGCTTGACCTTTTGCTTCCAATGAAGGATGGCTGGCAAGTGATGAAGGAATTGAAACGACACCCACTGTGCAAGCACATACCAATTGTAATTGTGTCAATCATTGATGAAAAAAACCTTGGATTTAGCCTTGGCGCAGTTGACTATTTCGTAAAGCCTGTGAACAAAGAGGACTTGCTCCAGGCTTTGAACAGAGTCCATATCGTTCCGGGGCTGGATAAACAGACACCGACAGTTCTTGTGATCGACGATGACCGAGCAGCTACTGATCTGATCCAAGTTATCCTGGAAAGTGAAGGCTATCGTGTATTGAAGGCTTTCCGAGGAAAAGACGGAGTTGAACTAGCGGCGCGGGAGCACCCTGACCTTATCATCCTTGATCTCATCATGCCGGAGGTGTCTGGTTTCAACATTGCCTACCAGCTGAAGCAGATTCCAGCAACCCGGTCGATTCCTATTATTATTCTTACATCGATGGATATTGATTCGGACACTCAGACGCAGTTAGGTACATATGTTTCTGGTCTGCTGAGCAAATCAACTTTCACGAAAAGGGATCTGTTGCGAGAGATTGCCAATATTGAGAATATCCGATGATGGGCAAGGGACGAACAGCATCAAAGCGAACCAATGTCGACATTACGTTTTTCGCTTGAAAATATGGCCTTAGTCTCATTGAGTGTGCGCATCCTCACTCTCGAGATCGTCCCTATTGACACCATCAGTCGAATCTAATATATTATATTTCGATCAAGTAAAACAGACAAAACATATACTACAGGTAGAAGGAGCGTTCGTAATGATATACAAGAAGCCTCTCAGCGTCGGTCAAGTTGCAGAAATATGTAGAGTAAGCAAGAAGACTGTCCTCAATTGGATATATGATGGGGGTCTCAAGGCATTTACTACTTACGGGGGTCATTACAGGGTCTGGCCTGCTAACGTGAGAAAGTTCCTTGATTCAACGGGCATGGATATACCATTTGACTTCATCGACGAACGTAATACTACCATACTCATCATTGATGACGATCTCGATTATTCGGAAATGCTAAAGAGCGCGATCAGCGCTGAAATGCCCACCGTCGAAATTACCACTACTGATGACGGCTACGAAGGACTAATGCTGATCGGTGAGCTCAAGCCCCAACTCGTCATACTTGACATAAAGATGCCGAAAGTGGATGGTTTCCAAGTCTTGGAATTGTTGAAGAATCGGAAGACGGATCATGACATGAAGGTCATTGTTGTCTCAGGCTATCTCGATGCAGAAACGAAGGAGCAGCTTTCGAAGACAATTGCAGACCAAGCAATGGACAAGCTCGCGGATATCACTGTGCTGATCAAAACAATAACTGCCGTTCTCCGATCTGAGAAGTCTGTTCCCTTAGATGAATCAAGCGGATGACAGTCTGTAGTGGAGATATGAAATGGCGCTATCGAACAAAGACTCTATCTCATGCCGGGTTTTCCAGAAGTAACCAAAATGAGCACTACTTCATAGGATTTAGAACGACTCTTGTTATAGTCTGAGCCATTAGGGATCAAATCTCCTCATCGCCACTCAAGTGCCTACCTTGACATTCTAGCAAACGGGGCGTATTTTCAAGTCGTATTCGCTCCACTCAAACTTCGTGACTGAACTGTCCAAGAGGTTTTCGAAAAATCTCATTCCAATTAAGACATGAGAAACATTGGTTGTTGTCTTCTGCAATGTTTTGTAATGATGCTCTTCGGCTGTAGCAAGGAGCCGAAACTCACCACGATGTCGGCGGATGCATTGCAGCATTACCAGGAAGGGGTCGCGTTGTGGGAACAATTCTACTACAGCGAGGGAAAGGAATCATTCGAGCGTTCACTTTCAAACGATTCCGCTTTTGCTATGGCGTGGGCTCGGCTTGGGATGCTCAATCTCAGGACCCACAATGAGCCAGAGGCTAGGGCAGACATCGCCAAGGCACTGCGCTACTCATCCCGGTCGACACGCTTGGAGCAGTTATATATAAGTCTATGGAATCGCCAGATTCACTATGTGAACGACGAAGCTGCCGAGATTGCTGACTCCATTATCATGCTCTATCCCGAAGAGAAAGAGGCCTACATAATACGTGGAAGGTTCTATGAGTTGGACAAAAAGCTCGATTCTGCAATTATGTTGTACCAGAAAGCAATCGAGATTGATATTGGTTACGCGCATGCGGTGATGTTGCTTGGGTACGCATATTCAAATGCTGGGGAGCAAAGCAAGGCAATTTCACAAATGGAGCGATACATTCGCCTTTCTCCAAACGTTGCAGATCCGCGTGCCAGTTATGCAGATCTTCTTTTTCGCGTTGGAAGGTATGATGAGGCATTAGTTCAGTACAAAAAATCACTGCAATTGAAGCCGGATTATTGGTATTCGATAACTCAAATTGGCCAAGTCTATATGGTGCTCGGTATGCTTGATGATGCCGAAAAGCAGTTTCGCCGAGGAATAAGTCTCCTGCCTCAGAATGTGCAGCTTGAGGCTTCGCTCATTGCCGCCGAGGCCAGATTGAACGTGTACCGAGGTGAGTACGATCGGGCAGTTCAGCAATTTCAAGAGGCATTAGCAGTCGATTCAACTAGCTTTGGGGCAGCATATGGAATTGTCTATGCTCTCAGCCGGCTGAAAAGGTTCAGGGAGGCAGATGAAATGATCCCCCTAGTGAGGGCAGAGCTTGAGCGGAGAGACCTTGCTGAATCCCACTGGATGCTTGGCTTCCATTTGATGAAGGCTCGAGTGTTGAGGGAGCAGGACCGGTTGACTGAAGCGAGGGCTGCGTGTGAAGATGCAATCATGTTCTCCACGGCGCTGACGAGAGGGTCTGTGTATCGCGAGTTGGCGGAAATTTATCTGAAGGACAGATCATACGATAATGCATTCGAGGCATGCGAACAAGCTCTTCGCATAAATCCTAATTCGCCTGAAGTACTCCTGACACTGACGAAGGTTTATCATGCAACGAGTGACAATCGCATGACGCAAGAAATCGGCAATCGGCTACTCACGCTTTGGAAGAATGCGGATCCAGATTTTCAATATATGCATGAGCTGCAAGGACTTCTTGGCGCAAAACAATCATCCGGTTTAACAAGATAGCAGAATCAGTCTTCATTCCGTTGTAAATCCATCCAGTTTTCTCTACCTTAGAATGTCTTCTTAAGTACGCGGTTTTCGGATTCCGCTTCTCTTTTTAGTCTACTGTCTGATCCCTCATGGCCTTTAGTTGCGGTATCGTCGGACTACCTAATGTAGGAAAATCCACATTGTTTAATGCGATAACTGCTGCTGGGGCTGAGGTGGCAAGTTATCCGTTCTGTACTATAAACCCCAATCTCGGTGTGGTGGCAGTTCCAGACAAACGACTTAAGGTGCTTGCAAATATTTATCATCCCTCCAAGGTTGTGCCGGCGACGATTGAATTTGTGGACATTGCCGGATTAGTAAAAGGGGCGAGCAAGGGGGAAGGACTGGGTAACCAATTTCTTTCACATATCAGAAACGTGGACGCGATTGTGCATGTTGTACGATGTTTCGATGATCCTAATGTTGTGCACGTCGACGGGAGTGTAAACCCACAGAGAGATATTGAGGTGGTTGAGACTGAGTTGGTACTTAAAGACTTAGAGACTGTAGAAAGAAAATTAATCGAGGTAACCCGGCAGTCAAAAGGGGGTGACAAGAAACTGAAAGCCGAAGCGGATGCTTATACTAGAGCTCGTGAGCATCTCTTATCAGGCCGGCTTGTACGATACTTCGATTTGAAAAATGACGATGAGCGGATCTGGCTACGTAGTCTTCATCTACTGACCAGCAAGCCTGTGATGTACATTTGCAACGTGCATGAGGGAGATCTTTCCGCAGATAATGACTATGTGAAGTCTGTGCGTGCCATTGCAGTCAAAGAAGGGGCTAAGGTGGTAGCGGTAAGCGCGGCTGTGGAAGCAGAGGTGGCCGAGTTGTCGAAAGAGGACCAGCCAGGATTTCTCACAGAGCTTGGACTTACGGAATCGGGACTAGACAAGGTTGTGAAGGAAGGGTACGAGTTATTGCAGTTGATCACTTTTTTCACGGGGCCCAAGGAGCTGCATGCTTGGACGGTGCGAAAGGGGGCAACTGCTTTTGAAGCTGCTGGGTCTATCCACTCGGATTTTCAAAAAGGCTTCATTCGGGCTGAAATCACAAAGTTTGCAGATATTGAACGTCTAGGGTCGGAGCATGCTGTCAGGGACGGTGGACTCCTGCATATCGAAGGGAGAGAGTACCTGATTGAAAACGGGGATGTCGTTCATTTCA
>JAPUKJ010000136.1 GCA_027295705.1 Ignavibacteria bacterium
ATCCGTATAATGAATCGTTTGGTCAAATGACAGAGGCACAAAAAGAACAATTCGCGAAAGGTATCACTGATGCCTTTGGAGCAAAAAAGACGAAACATTGGAACAGGGATAATTGCTGGTAAGAAATGCGTTATGACAGAAACAGTAACTGCCCTTGGTGGAATAAAAACAGTTGATACAGTATGGACATGGAAAAAATACGTGCTAAAATCCCACAGCAAGGGCCTGGGAACGGAAACACTTGAAATCGCAACGAGTGTGCAAGAAGGAATTCGCATTGATGAAACTCTCTTCCAGATCCCGGATAGTATTAGCATTACTTCCATCGACCCATTCAAATACTAGGACTTCTTTTGTTACTATGAAAAAAATACGACAACTAACGGAATGATTGATTTATGCCATGGATTCAGGTTGTAGACGAGTCTGACGCTCGTGAACCGTTAAAGCAGGCTTATGAGACTATAGAGGGGACCCGAGGAAAAGTTGCAAACATAATGAAAATTCAAAGCTTGAATCCACGTTCTATGAAAAACCACATGGAACTTTATCTCACCCTTATGTTTGGGCCATCTGGTTTGAAAAGAGATGAGCGTGAACTGATCGCAGTTGTTGTTTCTGCCTCGAATGATTGTCAATACTGCATAAACCACCATGCAGAAGCACTGAACCATTATTGGAAAAACATGGAAAAGATCAAAAAGGTGATGCAGGACTTCAGGTCCGTTGATTTGCCTGAAAGGATGCGGACAATGCTTGAATATTCCATCAAATTGACTAGAAGTCCTCATGCGATTGACAAAGGTGATATCGGTGCACTACGCAGCTCCGGCTTCTCAGATGAGGATATCCTCAACATAAACCTTATTGCGAGCTATTTTAATTTCGTCAACCGAACAGCACTTGGACTTGGTGTAGAATTCAACGCCGATGAAATGCAGGGCTACAAATACTAGCCATCAGGAATGCTCAATGAGGGTTAGCTCCAATCATTACGAAAGAAGCACCCCCCAGAAATTCTCAAGACAAGGATAATTCTTCGATCCCATTCACGCGCTGTTTCATCGTGCGCACACTATTTTTCAGGGTTGAGTAAATCCCCTTTTTTGTCTATCTTGAGACTCGCTGTTTTCACCAAACCTCAACCAAAGTCCTGGCCAAATGGAACTTCTACATTATTCGAAGCTGGTGCATTTCATAGGTATCGGTATCATCTTTACAAGCCTCCTTGGCGGTTTGATTCTTCACGCTCAATACAGGAAGGCCCCTGACTACAGCAGTAAATTGATCATCTTGAAAGCAGTGCGGCCGATTGGACTTCTCTCCCCCGTCGCTGTTGTTGTCTTGCTGCTGAGTGGGATCGGTAATATGGAAATTATGGCATATGGCTTGTTCACGACAGCATGGTTGAGTACGAAGATTGTACTCTTCATTATAGCTGCGGTAGGCGGTATCATCTTTGGCGTGAAAGCCAGGAAGCGCGGAAAGCTTGTCGCTCAAATTGCCGAGGGCAATGCCCCCGAAGGCGCGGAGACCACCCTCGCATCTATGGACAATCAACAACGCTTCTTTTATATCGTTCAGACTGCACTTATCCTGACCATCCTTGCACTGTCCATCGTGAAGCCGGGGCAATACGGCAGCTTGAACTGAGGAGCCTTATCCATGAGAGAGTACCAGCTATACATTAACAACGAATTTGTCGGCCCGGCTGATGGTCGTACCTTTACATCCATTAATCCTTTCAACCAAGAAGTCATTGCCACATTCGCACGCGCAGGCATTGAAGAGACCCGGGGAGCGATCAAGGCCGCTCGTGAAGCGTTCGACCGCGGTCCGTGGCCTCATATGTCTCCAGAAGAACGTGCCGCTCTTATTAAAGCAATCTCAGATAAGATCAACGAAACTTCCAAGCTGCTTGTAGAACTTGAAGTCGCTGATTCAGGATCTACGATCCGCAAAGCCAAAGAAGATGTGTACCTCAGCGCACGTAACATGAATGGATTTTCGAAGCTCGCCCTTGCGGACCTGAACGAACAGTTAGATGGCGTATCGAAGCCTGGCTTTAGCAAGAACATGCTTCTTCGAGAACCAATCGGAGTAGTGGCGGCGATCATCCCTTGGAACTTTCCTCTGAAGATGGCGATCTGGAAACTCGGTCCCGCGCTCGCTACTGGGAACACTGTGGTGCTAAAACCATCGCAGGAAACATCCGTCACTGCGATGGAACTAGCGAAGCTTATCCATGACATCGGTTTTCCCAAAGGAGTAATAAACATTATCAGCGGATTCGGATCCGATGCTGGAGCAGAACTCACAACCAATCCAATGGTGGACAAGATCGCCTTCACCGGATCTACGATCGTGGGCCAGCAGATCATGCGGGCGGCAGCAGGATCGTTGAAGAAAGTAACCCTCGAGTGCGGTGGCAAATCTGCGAACATCGTGCTCGACGACGCCGATATGGAAATGGCAATTGATGGTGCAATGTACGCCATTTTCTATCACCAGGGACAGTGCTGTGAAGCCGGCACGAGACTGATGCTGCCAGAGTTGATTGGTGACGAATTCATGCAGAAGATGATCGAGAAAACCCAAAGAATGAAGGTGGGTGACCCGACGCAGATGAGCACCGACATGGGACCGCTCGTTTCTAATAAGCAGCAAGAGAGTGTTCTAGACTATGTAGCAAAGGGTAAACAAGAAGGAGCAAAACTTGCGACAGGAGGAGGAGTTCCAAAATCGCCTGAGTGCAAGAACGGCTTCTTTGTTGAACCCACGATTTTTGACCACGTCGACAACAAGTCCAGTATTGCACAGGAGGAAATTTTCGGGCCGGTACTCTCTGTCATTCGTTACAAGACCGTTGATGATGCTATCCGTATGGCCAACGATTCAATCTATGGCCTTGGCGGTGGTGTCTGGTCGAAGGACACGGAGAAGGCTATGCACGTCGCACGTCGACTACGAACCGGCACAGTTTGGGTCAACGAATGGCACTTGCTGAACGAGCGTGCGCCGTTCGGAGGCTATAAACAAAGCGGCATAGGACGCGAGTTTGGCATTGATGGCTTAAAAGAATACACCGAATCAAAGCATGTCCACATCGACGAAGTTGGAGTGCGAGAAAAGAAGACGTGGTACGACACAGTCGTCCCGAAGAATTGATTCGGCTAAGTAATGAGAGGTAGGAGAGCAATTCACTGAAAAGTTACAAGCGAGGTTTACCATGAAAAGGAATAGTAAAATTATTCGCCATATTTCATTGGGTAAGGCAGGGAGGGTGCTCCTCGGAGCACTTTTGATCAGTGCGCTTTTGATCGCCTGTGGGCCTGAGAAGAAAATGGCACCTGTTGCCGTGGGTGAGATGGAAGAGTACACAGATCCCGGCATCGGCTTCCGAATCAGCCATCCAAAGGGCTGGGTAGTCAATGCAGAAGTTGGCCGAGCGCGGTTCTACAACGCTCCTGAAGTCGATAGGAAATTCCTCGACCCAGCAAGTGTCGGAGCTCTAGGCGTAGAAATTTCTGTGGACGTCACAAAAACAGCGGATCCCGCGGGCAACATAAAGAAATTCAAGGACGATATGGTCGAAAGAGGTACCGTCATCAAGCAAGAGGACACAGTCACTGTTGCCGGACTTCCCGGAAAAAAGATCGTGTACGCTGACAACTACGGCGGCGGCAATATCATAAATGGTCACCATGTTTTGGTAGCAGCGGATTCAACAGTCTATAATCTCGGTTTTGCGGGGTTCGGCGATCACTACGATGCTTATGCTGCAGTCTATGACGCGTCACTGAACTCCTTCAAACTCCCAAAACCTAAAGTGAAGGGACGGGATGAAACGCTTCCTTCAGAGACGTTTGCTGAGTATGACGGTAAGATATTTAAGTTTCAGTACCCCGACAATTTCAACTTCACTAACCCACCCAAAGGGAAAAATGAACTCGTACTCGAGCTTCGAGGCTACCGTCAGGATTGTACCATCAGGTTCGACGTTTTTGGCGCCCAGGGACTGACGGTAGAAAAGGTGTTTGATCAAAACAAAGGAAAGTACAAAGCCAAATCCACCGGCAGAAGAACTATTGGCGGCACGAACGCTCACTATGTCGTTGACGCGCCAACACCACAGGTGGAGCGCAGAACGTATTTCACGGTAAAGAATGACAAGGTAATCCGCATCACAATGAACTGGTACAAGCCCCAGAGTGATGAGTATCTAGCAGCATACGACAAGGTGCTCAGTTCAATTAAGTTCAATTGAGGAGTCGGCGTTAGAATCAGAGAGAACGCATCGGAAGAACGAAGTAGACTTAAGGAGGCGAGCCACACGGTTCGCCTTTTGTTGTTTTGTCTCCATCCCCTGACACACACCTCTCCTTGCATGTTCACCACCCAACATGTACATTTGCATAGTGGTAACTCTTTGAGATCTTTGCTGGGACGCCTTTCTACACCCACTACATGCGAAGGACTCGTCATTATTAGAGATTGAATCATGGACATTCAGGGCAAAACAGTACTCGTGCTAGGTGGCTGGGGACTTGTGGGCTCGGCAATCTGTCGCAAATTCATGGAGGAAGAGCCAAGGCGTATCATCGTAACGTCGCTCACAGAAGAAGAGGCACACGATGCAATCTCTGCACTCCGCAAAGACTATCCTGATGCCGGAAAAGACTTCTTCGTCCCTTGGTGGGGTAACATATTCGTTCGTGAGGAGTTAAAGGATCTACCGCGGGCAAAAATCCTCAAAGATGCAAGATACCGGAAGATACTTTTTGATGACACTGTGGAGGACTTGACGGATGCCGTTTTGAAGCGATCCAGCCTCTATCAACTGATGCAGAATTTCAAACCCGATGTAGTCGTTGACTGTGTGAATTCAGCTACAGGAATTGCTTATCAGGACGTTTTCCAGACTTCCCGCGAGGTGATAAGGCAACTTCAACTAGCACGGAAACCCAAAGAAGAACCACGTGACCCCGTCTCCTCAAACCTCATCGAGGCAACTGAGCGTTTGTTGTGTTCGCTTTACATCCCACAGCTTGTTCGTCACGTCCAGATCATGTACCGATCGATGAGCGAAGCAGGAACAAATATGTATGTAAAGATTGGAACAAGTGGAACAGGTGGGATGGGACTGAATATCCCATACACGCATAGCGAGGAGAGACCATCGAGGGTCCTCCTTTCCAAATCGGCTGTGGCAGGTGCGCACACGTTGTTGTTGTTCCTGATGGGGCGCACACCTGATGCACCAATCACCAAGGAAATCAAACCAACTGCTGCAATTGCCTGGAAAAAAATCGCGTTTGGCGAAGTCTTAAAGGCCGGAACACCGATCGAACTGGTGGATTGCCCTCCGGAACGGGCAGTAAAGATCGATTCAACGCTCACGCTGGCAATGGAGGATGCAGCACTGCCTTCAGGCGAGACACTGAGATCCGTTTTCATTGACACCGGCGAAAACGGCATATTCTCTCGCGGGGAATTCGAGGCCATCTCAACACCGGGCCAGATGGAGTTCGTCACCCCAGAGGAAATTGCAACCAATGCCGTATTTGAAATCAAAGCAGGCAACACCGGCCATGACGTCATCAACGCCCTTGACAATGCTACGCTTGCCCCTACATATCGTGCCGGTTTCATGTTCAATAGCGCGCTGGCAAGAATGGAAAAACTCGAACGGCAGCACGGTGTTGATAGCGTAGCATTTGAGATGCTAGGTCCACCACGCCTTTCCAAGCTGTTGTATGAAGCCCATCTGCTAAAGCTCGGATTTGGCACCTTCGATGGAGTCATTAAGACCGACGCAAAGTCGATAAGCGCTGGATTGGAGCACTTGATAAGGACCGATTCTCAATTACGTTCACAAATCATTTCTATCGGCATACCGGTGCTACTTCCTGACGGAAATTCCCTCTTGCGCGGCAATTCCATTAAGATACCCCCGTATCGCGGAGAGAATGAATTACAAGCCACCAATGAAAGTGTTGACCTCTGGGCTCACGATGGGTGGGTTGACCTTCGGGTAAGAAATATGGAGCTGTGGCGAGCGCGTTTCAAAGAAATCATGGACGTGGTAGATAAACTCCCCGAGGGAGAAACCAGCTCACAAAACATGTATAACCGTGAGTATTGGAAAAACTTCACCGAAATCGATCCGGGCAAGATCTGTGGTTGGATCTTTTCATACGAAGAGAAGGGCCAAAGGATGAAGGCCTAACTGGGATTTCTCCGTCTATCTTGTTCAGAACATGGTCGCGGGCTGACGCAAAATCTACTACGCCCCCCAAGCCAACGGCCTCACACCGGATTGACAGGCTAACACTTCCGCACTCAGTACTTGCCAGCACCTGACGTTGCGCTCCAGAAAATCTCGAGAGCATCTTGACAGTCTCCTCCGATTCAGGTACCTTCATCTGCGCAGATAATTTTAAAAGTTCGCAATAATCCGCCGTAGCTTACCTCAGTAATTGAAAAAACCTGAAAATGACCGACAAAGCCTATCACTAACCAAACTGAATCACATCCGAGATGTGATGAAACCTCCACTACGGATCCTCATATTCGAAGATGTTGAGAAAGATGTAGAGTTGATCGAGCAGGAACTGGTCAGAGCGACGATCGGATTTACATCTAAGCAGGTAACCAAGAAAGAGGACTTTATCAAGGAAGTAAAAAGGTTCTCACCCGATCTTATCCTTTCGGACTATTCATTTCCCTCTTTGCCTGGAATTGATCCTCTGGTTCTGGCAAGAGAGCATGCGCCCAATATTCCATTCATCATCGTCACAAGCTCAGCGAATGAGGAAACTGTCGTCAGATGCAAGAACGAGGGTGCCTTGGATTTCCTTACAAAGGAACATTTGAACCGGCTCGGCCCTACCATCCTAAAAGCTCAAAACATGGAATCTGCAATAGGCGAAAAAGAAGAGCAAGAAGTTTCATTGGAATACAACGAACAAATATTTCGCCTTATCTGTGAGAATGTGTCTGATTTAATCGCTGTTCTTGACACAGAAGGAAAACGTCTATACAACAGCCCGTCGTATGCTTCAATACTCGGCGATCCAAGAGAATTATACGGCACAGATTCTTTCGCCGAAATCCATCCGGAGGATAGGGACCGAATCAGAGATATTTTCCGAGAGACCGTCAGGACCGGAATTGGGCAGAATACCGAATATCGTCTCCTGGACAAAGATGGAAATGTTCGTTATGTAAATTCACAAGACAATGTCATCCTGGATAGACAGGGAAAGACGGACAAAGTCATCGTTGTGTCGCGTGACGTCACCGAGCACAAGCTGGCAGAGGGAGTCCTGAGAGAAAATGACCAGAAGTACAGCAATCTCTTCCAGCATTCAAACGATGGAATCTTGCTGCATGATTTAGACGGAAATATCATTGACGTAAATCAGAAGGCGTTAAACCAATTCGGATTTTCGAAGAATGAGATCTTATCGCTCGCTATGACAGATCTTTATTCTCCTGAGGCCCTCGAGTTCTCCAGGTATGTATTCGCAAGAGTTTCTCAGAATCGGTTTTTCAGCTTCAGAGTCAACTTTAGGAAGAAGAGCGGCATAGTATTTCCCGCAGATGTTTCAGCAAGTCTATTTGAGCTAGCTGGAAAGAAAGTTGTCCAGAATATCGTCCGTGACATCACTGTGCGCAAACGCGTGGAGGAAGCGCTGCAAAAGGCTGAGGAGAAGTATCGGAGCATCTTCGAGAATGCCGTTGAGGGCATCTTTCAATTAACCCCAGATGGACTACACATCAGCGCCAATCCCGCTTTGGCGCGCATCTACGGCTACGAGACTCCCGAGGAACTGATGGCTAATTTCAAAGACCTAGGAGGGAAGCCTTACGCTGAACCAAATCGAGGCGCCGAGTTTCTGCGCTTGCTGCAAGATAAAAACGAAGTGCTTGCATTTGAGTCCGAAATACGCAGAAAAGACGGGAGTGTGGTGTGGGTTTCCGAGAACGCGCGTGCCATACGGGATGAAAGTGGAGAGATCCTCCTCCTCGAAGGCACGGTTGAGGACATCACAGATCGCAAGCTCGTGGAGGACGCGCTACGCGGAAGTGAGGAGCACTTCCGCACACTCATTCAGAATAGTTCGGACATCATCATGGTTCTTGAAGGGAACGGAAGTATCCGCTACGTTAGTCCTTCCGTTCAGCGTATTCTCGGGTACCAGCAGCAGGAGATAACTGGAAAAAACGTCGTCAACTTTGTTCACCCCGAGGATCGTCCACGCATCGCCGAAATCCTCAATCAAGAGGTGCAACGCTCAGAGAAGGTTGAGCGCATCGAGCTCCGGGTAGTTCACAACAACGGCTCCTGGCATTCTTTTGAATTCGTGAGTAACAATCTGTTGGCAGACAACTCGGTGGGGGCCATTGTTATAAACGCCCGTGATATAACCGAACGCAAGCAAGCAGAGGAAGCACTAAGCAATAGCAAGCGTTTCATTGAGAGAATTGCCCGGGCAGCACCGAACTTTATTTACGTTATCGACATAATCAACGAAAAATACTTGTATGTCAACGATCTCTATGAAAAGGTCTTGGGCTATCCTAAAGAACGAATACTTGCAGAAGATGGTTACTCATTCATCCAATCCAAGATTCACCCGGATGATCTTGCACAAGTGATGGAAAAGCAACGCTCGATTATCGAGAAGTTGAATAGCCAGCCACAGTTGCTTCACCAAGACAAAGTCTATGAGTTCGAATACAGAATACAGGATGCAAATAACAATTGGCGGTGGATACATTCGTGGGGTGTTGTTTTCGAGACTACCCAAGACGCCAAGATCAGCCAGGTCCTGGGGATAGCTAACGACATCACTGATCGCAAGGGTACGGAGAGGGAAATTACGATGCATGATCACGCCCTCCGGAGCATTAGCGACGGCGTATGCATTACAGACATAGAAGACAACTTCCTGTTTGCCAACGATGCGTTCCTGAAGATGTATGGTTACAATGAAGAAGATCTCATTGGGCGGCCCATCTCTATCATCCGTTCACAGAATAATCCATCGGAGGTTGTCCAAGAGATTCACAGCGCGACGCTGGGAGGCGGTTGGCACGGCGAGCTGTTGAATCGAAGGAAGGACGGGACCGAGTTCCTCGTCTCGCTTTCCACTTCCATCGTTCGGGATGAACTGGGGCAGCCGATCGCTCTCATGGCTGTTGCAAGAGACATCACCGAGAGCAAGAGCGCGGAGGACGCCCTGCGCCAAAGCGAGACGAAATACCGCTCGTTGTTCAGCAATGTAGCAGATTC
>JAPUKJ010000137.1 GCA_027295705.1 Ignavibacteria bacterium
TGCCAGGCGGCTCCAGGTGCAGGAACGCCTCACACAGCAAATTGCCGACACGTTATACGAGGCCCTCAATCCCGATGGAGTTGGCGTTGTAGTCGAGGCAAGGCACATGTGCATGATGATGAGAGGTGTTGAAAAACAAAACTCTGTTGCCACCACGAGCGCGATGCTTGGCGCCTTCAGAGACGATGTAAAAACGCGGCAGGAATTCTTAACACTCATCGGAAGTAACCTTGCCTGAACATATTGAGTTTTGTACTTTCATTGCCGTGGTTACTCATTTACATGCCTCTTTCCCTAGAAAGAGGTTTCTTTGTAGATACTGACACTTTTCTCACGACCCAAACGAATGAAGAATATCCAGAATCACGTTGCCGTCATAACGGGTGGTAGCCGAGGAATTGGGAAAGCGATCGGACGTGCTCTGGCCTCCAAAGGTGCCAAGGTTGTTCTTGCTGCCAGATCTGCACGAGACCTAGATGCGGCAGTGCGGGAGCTTCAGACAGACGGGCTCGCTGCAGTTGCAGTACCGACCGATATAACCCTGCAAGAAGATGTAGAAATGCTTATTAGCTCAACATATGAGAAGTTTGGTCGAATAGACACACTGGTGAACAACGCCGGGATCGGTGTCTTCAAGCCGGCAGTTGAAATGCGGATAGAAGAGTTCGATGCTATGTGGAACGTTAACGTCCGTGGTGTTTTTCTTGCAACAAAATCAGTGTTGCCGCACATGCTGAAGGCGAAATCTGGAAACATTGTTAACATAGCCTCGCTGGCAGGGAAGAATAGCTTCAAAGGAGGGACAGGTTACGCCGCAACGAAATGGGCACTTCGAGGGTTTGCCAGCTCACTTATGCTCGAAATTCGGGAATCCAATATCCGGGTTGTCACTATTTTCCCAGGATCGGTCAATACCCACTTTTCTTCGACGAACCTTCGTGGAGACAATATCACCCAACCAGAAGACGTCGCGGACGCGGTCGTCTTTGCCGTGACGGCTCCTGAGCGAAGCATATTCAGCGAGATCGACATACGTCCAACACATCCCAGGTAATGAAAATGGGGCGCCCCCCTGTTGGCGGACTCCCCTTCCGTTCGTTTCAGAACTGTCTTAGTCGCGCATCTCCTGTAGCATACACCCCCGCCTCATATGCCGCCTACCCCGAAAATCACCATCCATCCTCCCAGCGCGTTCGCCGACATGTTCCTTCCAGATATTCTGTTGCTCCGGCGTTAGGATTTCATTAACGGCAAACCAATGACCAATATGGCTTAGTTTTGCCTGGTGCTGCAAATCCGAAACAGCCTTGATTCTCTTCTCAATAGCTGTGCGATCGAGGCTTTCTTTCAGAAATAACTCTTTAAGATCCAGACGAGCCATTTTGATCTTGAAGTGAATGTCAGTTTGATTTCTTTCGAAGTCCAAACGAAGTTTCTTCATCTGGTCTTTCTGTTGATCAGTAAGGTTGAGCTCTTCGGCCATTCGCTCGTGCATGCCGCCACGGTCGCGCGGACCTCTCATGCGGTCACGCGGTTGAGCTATCACCATCGAAGAGCCAACAAGTAACAGAATAAGCAACGATACTGTTGTTCGAGCCATTACATCTATCTCCTTTCGTTGTTCTGAGTGACTGATACTGTTAGTTATCATCTACACCTTTGACCATCAAGAGACAAAAAGGTTTAACTTCACTTGTTGACTTTTCCCAGGATAATTTCTATGTTTTGAAGGGTTTCTAAGCGAAACGGAGCTATGGAATTTGTCGGTCAGAACCCAACCTTTCACTGCACGGTTTACTAGAGTCATCGTTTCTCTCGCCTGGACGCTGATCCTCATTTCACTTGCCGGTTGCTCTGTCGGAGACTTCATTGGCGCTTACTTCAACACTTACTACAATGCACAGCGGCTGTTCTCTGAAGCAGAAGAAGAGTTGTCGAAGCAGAGCGCGACAAGACAAACTGAAAAAGTGTTCCTTGCGCCAATCGCAGTGCCAGCAGCCACCAAAACGAAGCTGACATCAGTCGTCGAAAAGTGCTCAAAGTTACTGCAGTACCATCCTGAGTCGGAGCTCGTTGACGATGCACTTATGATGATCGGCAAGTCCTACTATTACCAAAACGAGCACCAGAAAGCTGAGAGGAAGTTCAGGGAGATAATGGACGGCTATCCGGAGAGCGACCTTGCCTTCGAAGCGAGACTGCTACTTTCGTACACCCTGTACAGGATGAACGACAAGGCAAAAGCCGGAAATGTTGCGAAGGAACTCGTAGATACAACAAAACTGGAGGACCCTGATATCGCTGCAAATGCCTCAGTCCTGCTTGCCGAAATCGAACGGGAAAATGAAAACTATGAAGAAGCCATATTTCACTACCAAAAAGCGGCTGAACTTGGAGAGAGTGCCGACGATCGAATGGACTCTTATATGAAGCTTGCAGAGTTGTACAGTCTGGAAGGCGACGATAAGAGCGCACTCGAAGCGTATCGACGCGCCGAGGAATCAAGCACGAGTTATTTGAGTAGATATCAAGCCCTTATGGGACTAGCGCGTAAGCTTTCCAAGCTTGGGAACTTTGAAGCCAGCTTTGAGTTGTTGGATGACTTACGATCGAATTCCAACAACAAAGATTTCTTTGGAGAAATCGAGCTGGAAATAGGAAATGTATTCCAGACCATGAATGACGTAGAGGGTGCTATTACCCAATACGTGTACGTCGACACGACCTATGCTAAAACGGAAGCTTCGGCCAATTCCTACTATCAACTGGGCCATCTCTATGAAACAATCTTGTTCCAGTACGATTCTGCCCGCATCGCATACAACCAAGGAAAAACAGAGTTTCCTCAGGCCCGCATAACTGAAACACTCGTTTATCGTTCAGAGTACTTGAACAAGTATTACACATTTCAGAAGGAAATTTCGAAGTATGACAGCCTACGAGCTTTGATTCTTAATCCCCCTGTCATGACCACCCCCGCTCAGAACGAGACTTCTGCTGACTCATCAGCCGCGACCACCGACACGTCGGTTACCACTCAGGACGTCGGCGTCAAGGACTCCTCAGCGATCGTGTCAGATAGCACCCGCCAAAAATTACAGAACAACCCTTCACCCGCCAGCCTGCCCACTCTGAGGACAGTAGATTCGCTTCTCGCTCATAACAAGATGGAGCTTGGGGGTTTGTTCTATAGTACAATCGGCATGATGGATTCCGCCGAGGTGTGGTACCGACGACTGGTTATCGATCATCCAAATTCCAAGCCTGTCCCTCGAGCCCTGTTTACTCTCGCGCAGATCTATGCCTTGGACAAAACTGTCGGGAAATCTAAATCCGATTCCTTGCACAGTGAGATTGTTAGTATTTTCCCCGATTCAGAATTCGCAGATGAATCCAGGCGAATTCTTGGATTAGAGCCTAGAGAGAGGAAAAGAGATGAAGCGGAGTCAGCGTACGTGCGAGGTGAAAAGCTAATGAAGGCCGGAAATAACAGTGCTGCAATTGATACATTTGCAGCAATTGTGGTCAGGTACCCTTCATCTCCTCTTGCACCCAAAGCACAATATGCTATTGGTTGGATCTACGAGCGGATGAATTCACACCTTGACAGTGCTATTGTGAGCTTTCAAAGGCTTGTTGACCTCTATCCAAAATCTCAGCATGCATTACTCATACGCCCGAAGCTGAATGAGGTTGAGGCACATAGACGTGCCCTGGAACAGGCTCAGAAGGACTCTGCAATGCAAAAAGATTCTCTTTCACAAACGCCGGTTAGAAAGGAAATCCCTGGGATGCAAGAAGAACCTATCCAGGGAGCAGATCAGATCGAAACAAAGGAGCTTGATCGGCAATCATCACCTGACACTCCGGAAGAGGATCCCGAGAAGAAGCCCAAGCCACGATGACCCAAGAGTTCTGCCATGTACAGCATGTCCAACAAGTAGCCGACAACGTCTTTGTGCTCACATTCTCCTCTGAGGAGATTAGCGAGTCGATTCAGCCAGGACAATTCATTAACATAAAAGTAAATGAGGGAACCGAGCCGCTGTTGCGGCGTCCATTCAGTGTTTACCGCACGGATCGGAAACAGGTACAAATCATATTCAATGTCATTGGCAAAGGCACAGCCGCGCTAAGAAAAAAGAACAAGGATGACTGGCTGGATGTCCTCGGACCTCTGGGTGTTCCATTTGGATTCGATAATGATGATTATAAAACTGCAATCCTCATTGGTGGGGGCTTGGGCGTTGCTCCGTTGCCAATCCTAACCAAAAGTTTGAAGAAGATTGGAAAGGGTGTTGTCACATTTCTTGGATCCCGTTCTTCCAATCATATGGCAGAAAACCATCTGGAAAATTTGAACGTTGCAACGGATGACGGAAGCAAAGGGTTTCACGGCACAGTTGTCGATTTGGCAAAGGAGCGCTTGTCTGTGGATATGTTCGCTCGGCCAAAAATTTTTGCTTGCGGACCAACACCAATGCTCCGTGCTGTCGCCTCAATGAGCAATGAACGGGATATTCCATGTGAGGCATCTCTCGAGGGACCGATGGCGTGTGGTTTTGGGATCTGCCAGGGCTGCCCGGTGGAATTGATCGGTTCGGGGAAAAAATATGCGCTTGTGTGCAAGGATGGTCCGGTGTTTGATATACGAACAATTAGAATCTAGGTGTGGTTAACACCTCTCTAAAACTTGCAAACGTCGAACTAAAGAACCGTGTGCTTGTAGCATCCGGAACGTATGGATATGGCGACGAGTGTTTGGACGTTGCTGATGTGAATAAGTTAGGTGGCATCATCACGAAATCTCTCTCGATGAATCCAAGGGAGGGGAACCCACCGACGCGGATTGTCGAGACACCAAGCGGAATGTTGAACTCAATTGGTCTTGCAAATATTGGCGTGAAGAAATTCATATCAGACAAGCTGCCGTTTCTGAGAACCCTCGATACAACTGTTATCGCAAACATTGCGGGCAGCACCATCGATGAATACTGTGAGGTGTTGGACGCTTTGGAAGCGGCAGGAGGTGTAGATGGCTACGAGATAAATGTATCGTGTCCGAACGTGAGAGAGGGGGGGCTCAGTTTTGGAACGAGTTGCGAGCTCACTGAGCAAATTACGCGTCGGCTTCGTCCTCGGACGGGAAAACCGCTTATAGTTAAACTAACGCCAAATGTTACTCGTATCTCTGATTTTGCACGCGCGGTAGAAGGGGCCGGCGCCGATGCAATTTCAGCCATAAACACATTAATTGGGATGGCCGTTGACATCAAAACGCGCATGCCAACGCTTTCGACAGTAACGGGCGGACTATCCGGTCCTGCAATCAAACCCATCGCGCTTGCAAAGGTCTATGAGGCCTCACGCGCTGTCGGGATTCCGGTACTTGGTATCGGCGGGATTATGAACACAACCGACGCCATTGAATTCCTGATGGCCGGAGCTAGTGCTGTACAAGTAGGTACTGCTAACTATATTGACCCTGCAGCCGGCATCAAGATAGCCGAAGGCATTCACTCCTATTGCGTGGAACATAACATTGAAGATGTCGGCTCACTTGTTGGCTGGCTCGAGGCAAAAGCGGACATTTCCGTCGTAGACGCCTGGCTGTAACTCTCTTCCATAAATCCTTTCCGGTCCAGGTGAAATCCTACGATGATACACTCGCGTACCTTTACGGCTTGCAACGCCGGGGTATGAAGTTCGGCCTCCGTAATATTAAGGCACTGTTGAAATCCGTGGGTAATCCTGAAAAAACCTTTCCTTCGATCCATATTGCTGGTACGAATGGAAAAGGCTCTACAGCATGCTTTCTTGCATCAATCGGAATAGAAGCCCGTTACAAGACGGGTCTTTATACTTCGCCACATTTGGTTCGATTCACTGAACGTATCAGCATCAATGGTCGTGAAATCCCTGAGCAAAGACTCGTCCAATACGCTCGCCAGTTGCGAACTGCGATCGAATCCGTTCGTGCAACATTTTTTGAGGCAACAACGTGCATCGCATTCCTATACTTTTCCGATGAACAGGTTGACTTGGCAATCATTGAGGTAGGGTTGGGTGGCCGATTGGATGCTACGAACGTTGTCAAACCTCTCGTAAGCGTCATCACCAACATATCCCATGATCACACGGAATTTCTCGGAAGTTCTATCTCGTCTATAGCGAAAGAGAAGGCGGGGATCATCAAACAAACTACTCCTTGTGTTACTGGGTCGACAGACCTCACAGTTCTCAGAACACTTCATAGGATCTCGCGTATTAGGCACTCGGCACTGTATGAAGCACGGAAACTCGTAAAGTTGCAGTCGACAAACGTCAGCAAACAGGAACTTCTTGTAAATATTTCAACCAGCAAATTTACAATTCGAAATGCGAGGATCGGACTCAGTGGAAAGCATCAGGCATCCAACGCGCAACTTGCCATCGCTGCTCTTCATATCCTTCATCAGAATCCTTGGTATAGCCGGAGGTTCAAGCGAATTAATCGTGATACTGTAATCCGAGGATTGCGTCGGATTCGAAAGAATACTGGTTTGCACGGACGGCTTGAAACCTTGCAAAAAAATAGGCGTTATGTATTGGATGTGGCGCACAACCCTGCTGCAATTCGAACATTAATCTCTTCCCTCAATCCAAGAACATTTCGAAATCTGATTGTTGTGTTTGGGGTCATGAAGGACAAGGATTATGTTCAAATGTTGCGGGAAATCGGGCGACTCGCCTCTGTAGTGGTGCCGGTTTCGCCGTCTACCCCTCGGGCGATGAGTGAGAATAGACTCTATCGGGAACTACAAAGGCTGGGTATTTCTGCAAAGCATGGGGGCTCAGTTCGCAGGGGCCTCCGGGTCGCCAACGCACTATCAGAGCGGCCTGACCGCCTACTCATCACTGGGTCCCACTATGTTGTTGGGGAGGCGATGAACTATCTCTTCAAGAAGAACTTGACAAATTAGACTGAATGGTGTATATTTGTAGAGTCAAATCTGACGAAGAGGAACCGACGAAACATCTCCAGAATTACCACCTGTTCGTTACTCATCAGTTTGTCTCGATACATAGTCCAACCAACGCTCCTTCAAAAGTTTCTGGTTTCAAATTTAGTCTAGAGTGAACTTGGGGGAGCTTGAAGATTCGCAACTTTCAAGTCTAGAGGCGTGTCATCCATGGCAATGGATATTGCTGAACTGAAGTCAAGGAAAATCGCTGAACTTAATGAAATTGCCAACGACCTCAGCATCTCTGGCTACAGCGATCTTAGAAAGCAGGAACTGATTTTTAAGATCCTCGAAGCTCAGACAGAGAAAGGTGGTCTGACATTCAGTCGCGGAGTCTTAGAAGTGCTACCTGATGGCTATGGATTTCTCCGCTCGGTGGATTACAATTACCTACCTTCACCGGACGATATTTACGTCTCTCCATCACAGATAAAGAAGTTTAGTCTCAGAACTGGCGATACGGTAAGTGGTCAAGTCCGCCCTCCGAAAGAAGGTGAGCGATTTTTCGCTCTCTTGAGGGTCGAGGCGGTCAACGATGAGAATCCTGAAACAATCCGCGAACGCATTCTCTTTGACAATCTCACGCCTCTCTATCCAAACTCACCAATTCAGCTTGAGACGGCACCTGGAGAATACTCTATGCGAATCATGGACTTGTTGGTTCCTGTTGGCAAAGGTCAACGAGGGATGATTGTTTCTCCGCCCAAGGCAGGCAAGACCATCCTTCTCCAAAAAATCGCAAATAGTGTTACCAGAAATCACCCGGAGATAAAACTCATCGTCTTGCTTATCGATGAGAGACCGGAGGAAGTAACTGATATGGAACGGTCGGTCAACGCTGAGGTTATTAGTTCGACGTTTGACGAACCGCCAGAACGGCACGTACAGGTTGCAGACATGGTGCAGGAGAAAGCCAAACGACTTATTGAAGCGAAGCGCGACGTCGTCATTTTGCTGGACAGCATCACGCGACTCGCTCGTGCACACAATACGGTTGTTCCGCACTCAGGCAAAATACTCTCAGGTGGTGTGGATGCAAATGCGCTCCACAAGCCCAAGCGCTTTTTTGGAGCTGCCCGTAACATCGAAGAGGGGGGAAGCCTGACCGTCATTGCCACTGCACTCGTCGAAACAGGCAGCCGCATGGACGAGGTGATTTTTGAAGAGTTCAAAGGAACGGGTAACATGGAGATTGTCCTTGACCGGAAACTGAGCGATCGCAGAATATTTCCAGCTTTTGACGTAAATCGGTCTGGTACCCGCAAGGAAGAACTGCTGATTGAAGCCGGTGACTTGAGCCGGGTCTGGATTCTAAGGAAGCTCCTCTCGGAATTCAGTCCCGTTGAAGCAATGGAATTCATGATTGAAAAGATGCGTGGAACCAAGTCTAACAAAGAGTTTCTAAAGTCAATGAACACTTGAAGGCCGCTGAGGGGACCGTCTGCGAACATCTGTTCTGGATGCGTTTTGTATAATGCCTTCGCACAGTTACCTCCCTATTGCCTTTTTAGGCATATTTGCGTAGCATTGAGTGCTGCGTATCCGTTACTCACACACTAATCTGGGTTTTCCATGAAAGACATTGTCCTTGTGAGTGCCTGTCGAACTCCTATAGGCGCGTTCCGTGGCACATTAAGTTCATTAGCGGCGCCGAAACTTGGAGCTGTCACTGTACGTGAGGCAATCGATCGAGCCAGTTTACACAATGAGGATGTAGATGAAGTGATCATGGGAAATGTCCTCTCCGCTGGTGTGGGCCAGGCGCCTGCACGGCAGGCAGCCATATTCTCCGGTCTGCCAACATCGGTACAATGCATGACGGTGAATAAGGTTTGCGGATCTGGATTGAAGTCCGTCATGCTTGCTTCACAAGCCATCGCTCTTGATGATGCGGAAGTCGTTGTCGCTGGTGGAATGGAAAGTATGTCGAACGCTCCGTACCTACTTGAGAAAGCCCGAACCGGCTACAAGATGGGAAATGCCGAGCTTGTTGACTCCATGATTAAAGATGGTCTCCTGAACGTGTATAACAACTCCCTGATGGGTGAAGCGGCAGAATTATGTGCACGAGAATGTCAGGTGCCGCGTGAGGCACAGGACGAGTTTGCAGTACTGAGTTATAAGCGTGCGCAGGATTCCCAAAGAACGGGGAGATTCTCAAAGGAAATTGTTAGCGTAGAAGTTCAGGATGGCAAGGGAGAAAAATCGGTGGTCCATGTAGACGAGGAACCATCAAGAGCAGATTTTGCAAAGTTCCCAAAGCTAAAACCGGTATTCATGAAGGATGGCACAGTCACTGCGGCCAATTCTTCTACGATCAACGACGGAGCGGCAGCGATGGTCATTATGTCAGTACAAAAAGCAAAAAAACTCGGGGTGAGGCCTATTGCCAAGATAATTGGTCAAGCTTCCTACGCCAAAGACCCCATGTGGTTTACAACAGCACCTGCAGATGTCATTAGGAAAGTGCTCGAGCGAACAAAACTTGCCGTCAAGGATATCGATCTGTTCGAGATTAACGAAGCCTTTGCTGTCGTTGTGAATGCAGTGAACAAAATCCTTGACCTCGACGTAAACAAGGTAAACGTGAATGGTGGAGCCGTTGCACTTGGGCATCCTATTGGTGCCAGTGGTGCACGAATATTGGTTACACTGCTTCATGCGCTTGAACAACGAAATCTCAAGCGTGGGATTGCTGCAATCTGTATCGGAGGAGGTGAGGCTAGTGCTGTGATTGTCGAACGAATGGACTAATCGGCAATGAGGATACGTATTATTGGAAGCTAAATCGATCACCGTAGTTGGCGCGGGTACTATGGGGAATGGGATTGCACATGTATTCGCGCAGTACGGCTTTAGCGTTACCCTTAATGACATTAAGCAAGAATTCATCGACCGGGGCATCAAAACACTAACCGGCAATTTGGATCGACAAATAAAGAAGGGAGTCCTAATAGAAGAAGGGAAGAAGCTAACCCTGTCACGAATTCGAAAATCAACGGACCTCAAGGCAGCTTCTGCCGAAGCAGACATAATCATCGAAGCCGCAACAGAAGACAAAAAAATTAAGTTCGACCTCTTCAAAACGCTTGACGCGTCCTGCAAACCTCATACCATCCTGGCATCAAACACATCCTCGATTTCCATAACAGAAATTGCCGCTGTAACAAAACGTCCTGAAAAGGTGATCGGCATGCATTTCATGAATCCCGTGCCACTCATGAAACTAGTGGAAGTCATACGGGGACTAGCGACATCGAACGAGACATACACTACTGTAAAGATACTAGCCGAAAAGATCGAGAAAGTTCCCGTTGAAGTTAGTGATTATCCCGGGTTTGTGTCCAACCGCGTCCTTCTCCCGATGCTCAACGAAGCGATGTACTGCGTGATGGAAGGCGTGGCGACTCCCGAATCCATTGATACGGTGATGAAACTTGGGATGAACCACCCTATGGGTCCGTTAACTCTCGCTGACTTCATCGGGCTGGACGTTTGCCAATCCATTATGGAGGTCTTGCATCAAGGACTTGGAGATCCCAAGTACCGCCCATGCCCATTGTTGAAGAAAATGGTTGCGGCGGGCCATCTGGGAAGAAAGTCCGGCCGTGGATTCTACGATTATAGCAAGACCTGAATTGCCTCGCAGGAGACTTTGAATTGAATTTTGCCTATACCGAAACACAACAACTGATCCGTAAAACTGCAAGAAAATTTGCTGAAGAAAAGCTCGCGCCCAGTTCGATTGAACGCGACGAAAAACAAGAATTTCCCCACGAAGCAGTAAAGGAATTAGGTACGTTAGGGTTCATGGGCATGATGGTACCAGAAAAATGGGGTGGTAGCGGACTGGACACTACGAGCTATGTGCTGGCTGTAGAGGAAATCTCGCGTGTCGATGCTTCATGTGGGGTCATCATGTCAGTAAACAACTCACTAGTATGCTATGGTATCAACGAATACGGAACGGATGATCAAAAGAAAAGATACCTGTGCGATCTAGCAGCAGGCAAGAAGCTCGGTGCGTTTGCCTTATCTGAACCGGAAGCCGGGAGTGATGCATCGAACCAACGGACAGTTGCAGTCAGAGATGGCGACTGCTATGTTCTGAATGGAACGAAAAATTGGACCACCAATGGATCTACAGCGGACATCGTTCTGGTTATGGCAGCAACCGACAAATCTAAGGGTGCCAAGGGCATTAGCACCTTCATCGTTGAAAAAGGAACTCCGGGTTTCTCGGTTGCAAAGAAAGAAACTAAGCTTGGAATTCGGAGCTCTGATACTGTGTCGCTATCCTTCGTGGATTGCCGCATCCCTGTGGCGAACAGAATTGGGGAGGAGGGGGAAGGATTCAAATTCGCTATGACAACTCTTGATGGTGGAAGAATTGGGATTGCCGCCCAGGCATTGGGTATAGCACAAGCATGTCTGGACGCCTCAATCAGTTACTCAAAGGAACGGAAAGCCTTTGACCAACCAATCGCTACATTCCAGGCAATTCGATTCAAGCTAGCTGACATGTCTACTAATATCGAAGCCGCAAGAATGCTGACCTTGAATGTCTGTATGCTCAAAGATGCCGGTCAACCCTTCGGGCAGGAGGCTGCAATGGCGAAGCTTTTTGCTTCCAAAGTGTCAGTCCAATCAGCCCTTGAAGCAATACAGATTCATGGTGGATACGGGTACGTTCGTGAGTATCTCGTGGAGCGGTACCTCCGTGATGCCAAGATTACTGAGATATACGAGGGGACATCTGAGATTCAGCGTATCGTGATTGCGCGGTCGCTGCTCAAATGAGAAGGGACTTTTGGCTAAACGCAGATCGAGTATATCCTTCCAAAACAACCTATGCAACGACCTATTCGAAAGGAGATCTGTATATGACCAGAAGGGGCTACATACTCTCTTGTTTTATCTTTCTTATGTTTTCGATGTCCAACATATCTCATTCACAGGTAGAATGGATTGTCGGTGGAAGGTTGGGGTTGTCGATTGCTAGCGCTGGAGGAAGCACATCAGCCGGATTGCAAATAGGGCCTGTGGGCGAAGTTCTCTTTCAAAAGCAGATGGCCATCGGTACCGAATTCAACATCAACACTCAATCGGGGACTCCTGTTGAGTGGGCGGATTATTTTAAGTACTATTTTCTCGTTCGGGGCTCAAAAATAAAGCCTTATGCAAATGGCGGTTTCAGTCTATGGTTCTTCACGGGCGGCCCTTATTTCGCATTACGTTTCGGCGGAGGAGCGAATTTTCCCATTGCAAAGAATTTGTATGTCCCGGCTGACATACAATTGGGACCAGTGTTTGTCACTGGCACAACGGTCTTTTATCTTGCTTTGACCAGTGGCATTCGCTATGACATTCCATGAACTCAGCAGGAGTTTGCACTAACACCAACTAGAGCATGCGCAACCGCGGAGACGACGTGATGCAGCGCCTGCGGCGAAGTTTTCAGTGGTCAATTGCTGTAACGCACAGCGATCTACAAAAATCAAACAACTACTAAAGGAGGTCCCAATTTCGTTCTATCATCGTGCCCTTGCTTTAATCTCCGCACTTTCCCTCTTGGGGTGCTACCACGCAACAATTGAAACCGGCTTGACTCCATCGGGAGAGGTAATCCATAAATCCTTTGCCTCTTCCTGGATTTATGGTCTTGTACCTCCGAGTACTGTTTCAACAGCAACCAAATGTCCTAATGGGGTAGCAAAAGTGGAAACACAACACAGCTTTGTCAACGGGTTGGTTGCAGGGATAACTCTGGGTATTTACACGCCAATCAATATCAAGGTCACATGTGATGCAGGGGATTCTGCCATGCTTCCATCAGACGGGCCGGATATTGTACTTGATGGTGGAGCAACAGAGGAGGAAATCCTCCAGGCATTCAGCAGAGTTGCGGACATCGCAGTAGCAGCCAATAGACCGACCTTTATCAAATATTGAGCTGTGCCTTCCTTGTTCAAGTTGCATTGAACTGGCGAATTCTACAGTCAGTCCCCCTGGTTAGGAGCGTTGGGGCTGTGTAGTGCGGCTAGGCGACATCGGGAGTATCCTTCAGCGACTTCCTCGCAATTTAGGTGTGTGACGCTTGAAAACTTCGTTTATTTTCTTATTCTTCGGGCGATTTTTGTAGCGCTCTAATAGCTAAATAAGTAACACTAAGATAAGGAGTAAAGAAATGAAGAAACTAGTGCTACCGTTCTTGGTGTTTGCGATTGTATGTGCGGTGAAACACCCATCAAACGCACAGGTCACTCTTAGTCTTGGACTCAAAGGAGGACCCAACTTTGCAACTGCGTCACTTGATCCAGAGTCCGAGTTTCTAGATCCTGGAGAATCAAAATCTTCTA
>JAPUKJ010000138.1 GCA_027295705.1 Ignavibacteria bacterium
GACGGAAAATTCAGCGTGTTCGTGAAAGACGCATATCTCCGGTGGAAGAGTATCTTTCAGGGAAGCGATTTCTTTTTTGGGATTCACCCAACACCGGCATTTCAGGTATCCCAAAAGGAGTGGAGCTATCGCTCCCTTGAAAAGACTATTATGGATTTGAGGAAGGTGGTGAGCTCGCGTGACCTTGGACTGGCGCTCAAAGGAAAACTCGATAAGGGTGGCATCTTCAATTATTGGGTAATGGTTGCCAACGGGCGGGGCAATAAGCCTGAATTGGACAAACACAAAAGATACTACCTCACATTCCACGTCAAGCCTACAAAGAATTTGACCATGTCACTATACGTGGATTACGCAGACCGTGGCAAGACGGTCGACAAGTACACGAAGGCGACTGTTTCCAACGGAACATTGACGTCTGCAGCATTTGTGGGTTATGCTGAGAAGAAAAACTTCAGCGTTGGAATTGAGGGCTTCTTGTCCACAGGACTGAATCAATTTGATGACGGTTCCTCAATAAGGGACTTGAGGACTATAGGCATATCAGTATTCGGATCGGTACACCTGGTATCTCAGGTCGTGCTTGTTGGGCGATACGACTATTATGATCCCAACATAAATGGAGGATCGAAAGGTGATTCTCGGCATTACATCCTCGGTGCGGTAGCATGGAAGCCGGATGACAACGTTTCAATTATGCCAAATGTTCAAGTGGAAACATATGAAACCACCGCTGGATCAATCGACCCATCCGTTACGGGGCGTGTAACATTCTACTATGTTTTCCTTCAATGAAGGAGCAAAGATTCTCCTAGGAGATCCAAATGTCAGGAAATCATCGCAATGCGTATCTAGGGCATCCTACATGTTTGACCCTCAGGTGGTCAAGCACCATTTTGCTGACAAAAGAGGTGCTGGCCACTAGATCCTCAAACTTATTGCATTTCTTATTCCTTCCGGCTTTTATTTAATGTATTTCGTTGCATTGTGGCCGTATTTGCATTATCTTTCTTCCAAAGATTCTGCGTTTCACGCTGTTTCACAGAGCTAGTTTGTCTTACTTCTGCCCCCAATGGTGACAAGGTATTGCACAACCACTCATTGCTGAATTGATGGAATTTATGCTATGGGCAGTGCGCAGTCTTCATTTGTTCTCGGTTGTCGTTTGGTTGGGCGGGACAATGTACCAGGCAGTAGTGATCTTTCCGGTAGCAAAGGACGCGCAGCATGAATTTGGGAAAGACACCCTTCATTTGTTGCAAGGATTTCTTCCGTTCGTGTGGATGTGCGTTTGGACTGTCCTCCTTACCGGGGTTGCTCTGATGTTGTTCAACCCTCGGTTTATCTTCTTTGATTACAATGACCGATGGTCAATAATCCTGGGACTAAAACAGCTAGTTTTTCTTCTGATGGTCTTCTTCTCGTTTGGCTATGCAAGGATGCTTGCAAGCCTTAACAGACTGCTCATCGATGAGGGCCAGAAACAGCCGCCGGGACAGGCCGTAGGGCCGTACTACAGTCGCATGCTGCAGTTTTCAAGGACCAACATTAGCCTCGGCATTATTGCAATACTTTTGACTGCAGCACTCAAGTAGAGCAAAGGCAAAGTCAAAGTATATTGGGGAAAATAATCACCATAGCGAACCAAAAAGGAGGTGTCGGGAAGACCACTACTGCCGTGAACCTGGCAGCTTGTATTGCGGCCGCGGAGAAGAAGACTCTCCTTGTTGATACCGACCCTCAGTCGAATGCAACGAGTGCGTTGGGCATCGAGACAGCAATAGAAGGGCGCAGTGCATATGAGGTGATTGTGGAAGGTTTAGCGGTGTCGACGACAGTTCAGCAGACCGAGATGCCATTTCTCTCCATCATCCCATCGCATATCAACCTCGTCGGTGCCGAGGTGGAGATGGTAGAACTTGAGGACAGAGCTCAACGACTACGAAACGCGTTGGTGACGATCCATAATGACTACGATTTTATCTTCATTGATTGTCCCCCTTCGCTTGGACTGCTCACATTGAATGGTCTTACCGCAGCCGATTCAGTCCTGATTCCTGTCCAATGCGAGTATTACGCCCTTGAAGGACTTGGTCAGCTCCTCAATACCATCAACATGGTGAAAAAGCAAATGAACGAACATCTGGACATTGAAGGGGTGTTGTTGACCATGTACGACAGCAGGTTGCGCCTCTCCAACCAGATTGTTGAGGAGGTAAGGAGATACTTCGGTGAGAAAGTCTTCAAATCTGTTGTGACGAGAAATGTCCGCTTGAGCGAGGCTCCGAGCTTTGGCAAGCCCATCATCCTGTACGATGCCATCTCTGTTGGAACTCGAAACTACATGGAACTTGCTCAGGAGCTGCTTGCCCAAAACGATCATCAGATCGTTACGACGTAAGCACTAGGAGATTGTCAAATGTCAAAAACAAAGACGGTTCTCGGTCGAGGTCTGGCTTCATTGATTCCCCGACCTCTTCCTGCTGTCCCTTCATCCCCAGCAACGCACGGGCCAGATGGTGGTGCATCGGATAACACTATCGCTCATATAGACATTGATAGGATAGACCACAACCCCTACCAGCCACGGGCGGAGTTTGATCCCGCAGCTCTGGACGAGCTAAGGCGTTCGATAGAGGAAAAGGGTATCATTCAGCCGATCACTGTACGTCGTGTGGAAAATGGCTATCAGTTGATTGCCGGTGAACGACGCATCCGCGCTGCGCGGCAGGCAGGCATGACACAGATCCCCGCCTATATTATTCGTGTCCGTTCCGACGAAGAAATGCTCGAACTTGCCCTCATCGAGAACCTGCAGCGCGAACACCTCAATCCGATTGAGATTGCGATTTCCTACAAACGGCTTATCGAAGAGTGCAGCGTTACTCAGGAGCAGGTTTCGCAGAGGATTGGCAAAGACCGAACAACTATCACGAATTTTCTCCGTCTGTTGAAGCTTCCCCAGGCAATCCAGAAGGCTGTTCGTCAAGGTCAACTCAGTACTGGGCATGCCCGTGCCCTTATCGCCATCGAAGATGGTAACCTCCAGATGGAGATTTTCCAGAAAGTCCTCGACAAAGGACTTTCAGTCCGAGATGTGGAGCGTTTGGTGAGAGCTAGGGGCAATCGGACGGCTCGGCGTGATCAAATGCCAAGCACTTCAACAAGTAGTTCACTTCCGAGCGTTGAAGAGAAATTGCGGCATTTGCTTGGCACCAAGGTTCAGGTGAAGCTCCTGCAGGATGGAAAAGGTCAAATCGTAATTGAGTATTACTCCGCTGACGATCTCGACAGACTCCTGGAAATCTTCGACAGAATTCAAGATCGGTCATATTCATAGAAACGATCTGGCACACGAGCACGCGCATGAAGAGAGAGGTTATACGTACTAGCCGGGCTCCTGCACCAATTGGTCCGTACAATCAGGCTCTTGTGGCGGAAGGGAGAGTTGTGTACACGGCAGGTCAAATTGCTCTTGTTCCTTCAACCGGGGACATTATTAGCGGGGACATCAAAGCACAAACAAAACAGGTGCTCCAGAATTTGACTGCCATACTGGAGGCGGCAGGTTCTGATCTCGCTCATGTCGTCAAGACAACAGTCTTTCTGAAGGATTTGAGAGAGTTTGCTGCGATGAACGAGGTGTACGGTGAGTACTTTCAAGTTGACTCGCCTGCCCGCTCGACAGTTGAAGTTGCGCGGCTTCCGAAGGATGCTCGCGTTGAGATAGAGCTCGTTGGACTTGTCGTCAATGAGTAATGGTTATGCAGGATGAGATGGGTGGTCTGGATATTATTACTGCTTGTTCTGCCATCTCAGTCAACCTACCCACAGATTCAGCCTGCAGATACCAGCTTACAAAATGCAAAGGATTCTCAGAGCGGTGCTACCATCGACACCGTTGAATCCTTTCAGGGTTTTGCTGCAAGCAAATCTCCTGGTCTGGCTGTCTTGCTTTCTGCCGTGGTGCCCGGAGCGGGACAGGCCTATAATGAATCATACTGGAAGGTTCCCATCGTTCTCGGCCTAGGCATCTACTTTGCCTCACAATGGCTGCACAACAACCGCCTTGTGAAGGACTTTCGTGCGCAGTTTAATGCTACAGGCAACCCCCAAGATTTGGTGCGCAGAGATTTCTACAAGGACCAGCGTGATACATTCACGTGGTACCTTGCAATACTCTATTTTGCTAATCTTGTCGATGCATATGTTGATGCGAGTTTGTATGACTTCGATGTAGGTGATGATCTCTCGATCAGACTGATTCCCGAACAAGTGCTCATTCCTCATCAAAGCATTCGGCTAAATCTGCAGGTCACTTTTTGACCACATCTTCAACTCTATCCACATTGTGACCACGTGCTTTCTCGAATATTCAACTCCTTCCAAGAACTCTTTGTGTACACGATCTTGTCCGCGCTTTTCCCTGCTACTGTTCGCCTGTTCAGAAATCTCGTCATTACTCAAATCACTATTATGAGGCGATATGCTCAACTACATCTGGCTTTCACTCATTGTCATCGGTATTGGTGTTGCAGTAATCAAGGACCTTTCGCAACCCGCCGATCCGGCCGCTGATACTCGATATCCCATGCTGACAAAGGTTACTAACGACGGCATCGTCGGTTCAGCCAAGACTGCGGTCACGTTGGCCATTGGCCTGATCGGCATAATGGCAATGTGGCTGGGTGTCATGAAAATAGCTGAGGAGGCTGGTTTGATATCGAAGCTCGCATCTTTGTTAAGACCTGTGACAACGCGACTTTTTCCCGATGTTCCAGCTGATCATCCGGCGATGGGGGCCATGATCATGAACATCTCCGCGAACATGTTAGGCCTGGCGAACGCTGCCACACCTCTTGGACTCAAAGCGATGGAGGAGCTAAACAAACTGAACAAGAAGATCGGCACAGCAACTGATGCTATGTGTACATTTCTAGTCATTAATACCAGCAATGTGCAACTGATACCAGCGACCGTCATCGCCATACGGGCAGCGGCAGGTTCGGCCAATCCAACCGAGATAATCGGTCCTGCAATTGTTGCTACCTCGATCTCGACTGTAGTTGGTGTAGCGACCGTGAAGTTGCTGGCGAAAATTCCCGCATACAAACGACAGTTGGAGGCGTGATGGGAATACTGCTGACCATAATCCAGACAGCCTCAGTTATTGCAATACCCGCAATCGTTCTTTTCATCGTTGTCTATGGTGCCATAAAGAAAGTGAAGATCTATGAAGCTTTCGTTGAAGGAGCAAAAGAGGGATTCAACGTTGGCGTGCGGATCATTCCATACCTGGTTGCAATGTTGGTCGCCATCGGCATATTTCGGGCTGGGGGCGCAATGGATATCCTATCGGTTCTTCTTTCGCCGATAACCTCACTCATTGGCATGCCGGCTGAATCGCTGCCCATGGCCTTGATGCGTCCCCTGTCAGGAAGCGGAGCTCTCGGAGTGATGTCAGAGATCATCAATACGCATGGTGCCGATTCTATTATAGGTCGCATGGTCAGTGTGATGATGGGAAGCGGCGAAACGACGTTTTACGTTCTTGCAGTGTATTTCGGGTCGGTTGCTGTGAACAAAACAAGGCACGCTGTAGCTGCAGGAATCATAGCCGACCTTGTTGGCATTCTTGCGTCAGTGTGGCTTGTCAATCTCATTTTCGGTTAGCATTTCAAGAGGGCCGAGACACGATCCGCGACAGTTCGACAGCATGTCTTCATATGTCGGCATAGCGAGGGATTTTTCCTTGCTTTTCTATAGGAGGTTGTCTATGTTTTTATGCCAGATAATTGGTGCTTTTCATACTCATATCCTATGAGAATCGGCCCACCCATTCTTTTTATCTTCTCGGTAATTCTCCTTTCCGAGCGAACTTATCCAGAATTTGAGAGGCCTCTTCATTCAAGAATCACTTCAGTGACGGTATATAGTGACCGTGCACTTGTTACCCGACTTGGAGAAAGTCACTTCACACCTGGGAAGTACACCATAGAGCTTTCCGGATTACCAGCGACTCTCAATGATCAATCGGTGCGGGCAACCGGCAGTGGAACTGCAACAGCAAAAATCCTAGACGTGCAAGTGGAGACTGTCTATCTAGACACGAAATCGGATCAGCGGACAAAATCACTTCAGGATAAGCTAAAAGTCTTGAACAGCGATATGCGCAAGTTAAATGATCGTGTAGCTGTTCTCAATCAACAGAAGGAATTTCTGAGCAAGATCACCGTGGCATCCCAGGAGAACATTGCAAGCGACCTCAAAGTTCAGCGGCCCACCGTGGAAGATTGGCAAAACCTGTTAACCTTTTTCGACAAGAACTTCACGAAACTGAATGCAGAACTGCAGAACATTGATATTCGAAAGTCTGAGTTGCGTCTCAAAATAGACGCACTCCAGAACGAGATCAGAAAAACAGGTTCATTTCCAAGCCCCCGTGAGAAAGAGATTCTTGTTAGTATTGGTGTTGAACGTGAAGGAAAGCTTGATATAGAAGTATCCTATCTTGTTCAGAACGCTGGCTGGGTACCGTCATACGATATTCGAGTTTCTTCATCCGACAAAAAGGTCGAACTAGCCTATTACGGAATGGTTTGGCAAGCCACGGGTGAGGATTGGACTGACATTGATTTGACCCTTTCTACCGCGCAGCCTTCGCTCGGTGGAATGCAACCACAGCTCTTGCCATGGTACGTGAACAATGTGATTCCAATACGCGGCCGCGCCTCTGCAGGTGAAGTCTTACAAGATGTGACAGTGGAGGAAGCCTATCGACGCCATGCGTCGCTGCAATCTTACGCGGCGATTCCCAAGAATGGAAATACAACGGCCCCGATGGAAATGCAGACTACAGACGTCGTTGCTAGGGCGACGTCCGCTTCGTTTGAAGTCCCTACAAAGAGCTCAATTCCAAGCGACAGAACGAGACACAGGGTCACCATTGGCCTTGCTTCGCTGAATGGTGAATTCAGCTATTCGGCAGCGCCGAAGCTTCAACCAAATGCGTTCTTCAAGGCCACGATCAATAACTCGACCGAATATCCGTTACTGGCAGGACCAGTAGCTGCTTTTGTTGATAACGGTTTCGTCAGCACGTCAACACTTCCAAATGTGATGCCCGGAGAGAAATTCGACGTGTACCTAGGTGTGGACAATGGAATACGCGTAAAGCGAAAATTGATCAACAAACTTACTGAGACGAGCGGCATTTTTTCCAAAAGTAAGAGAATTACATATGATGTGGGGATAGAGGTTGAGAACCTGAAGCAAACCTCACAGTCGGTTTCCATTCAGGATAATGTCCCCATTTCACAAAGCGACGAAATTACGGTTGACGTTGAGTCACCTAAACCTGAAGAAGCCAGTCGTGATGCGAATGGTCTGATTACGTGGAAAATCGACTTGAAGCCAGGTGAGAGAAGAGAACTTAATCTCAAGTTTAGCATCACATTTCCCTCCGATATGAACATCAGCGGACTAGAGTGAATCTCAACTATGGGCCTGTTCAACAAGCTTGTAGTTGCGACTCTCCCCGCTGTGCCAAAGCCCGTCGTACGATATTTCGCAAACCGCTATGTCGCCGGTGAAACCTTAGAAGATGCCGTCCGTTGTGTACGTCAGCTTAACTGTGAGGGCGTTTGCGCCACGTTGGATGTACTTGGGGAGGACATCACGAACGAACAAGAGGCTATCGCCTCGCAAGAACAATCGATAGAAGTCCTGCATGCCATTGCGAATGAAGGACTGGATTCAAATCTCTCGATCAAGCTAACTTCGCTGGGATTGAAGCTTTGTAAGGCCCTATGCGCTGATAACGTGCTGGAGATTCTGAAAGTTGCTGAACGATACAACAACTTTGTCCGCTTCGATATGGAGGACGCGAGTTGTACAAGCGATACCATCTCAATTTTTCAAGACTTGCAGAAGGAGTACTCCCGTATTGGCGTCGTTTTGCAAGCACGCATGCGTCGGTCGGAAGACGATGTAAAGGCGTTGATGAAATACAAGACGAATTTCCGTCTGTGCAAAGGTATTTACAGGGAACCGTCAACGGTCGCCTTTCAGGGAAAGCGCGATGTGCAGCAGAATTTCATCAAGCTCCTTGAAATGATGCTGAAGAACAAGTGCTATGTCGGCATTGCCATGCATGACAGCATGCTGATTGACGTAGCCTATCGCTTATCAAGGAATTGAGACTTCAAAAGAACGACTACGAGTTCCAAATGCTTCTGGGCGTTCGGCCGGAGCCCCGACGAAAGCTGATCCGCGATGGCTACAGGGTCCGTCTTTACGTGCCTTTCGGTGAACACTCGTACGGATATTCTACTCGTCGGTTCAAGGAAAACCCTGAGATTGCCGGCTATGTCTTCAAGGCTCTGTTCAGTCGCAATGCGTAGTTATGGATAAGATGCTGTGTTCATTACCGACGTGACGCGAATGGTTGAAATCATTGTTGGCAATCTGATCAATCAATAATTGGAGGCCGGATATGGAAAAGGAACTAAAGCAATTTGTCCCTGCAGGTAGCGACACGAAAGAGCTTACCATGAAGGCACTCGTGCTTGGAGTAATGGCAGTTGTATTGGGGACTGCCAATGCTTACGTCGGAATGAAGGACGTCAGTGTGGTTGAGATGTCGAATCATTGGCACATGGGTTTACAAGCTCTGTGCTCACCCGATCAGGGGGATAACGACTGTAAAACAACACCCATCTGGGGGAAATAAGAAATGCCAAATCACAGCGTACCGTTACCTCCACCTGTTGTTGCACCAGAAATCAGTCTGGCAGAGTTCACCGTCAAGGGACTCATTCTCGGAGCAATACTTTCCATGTTGTTGGCGGCGGCCAATGCCTACATCGGGTTGTTGGTGGGGTTGACGGTTTCCGCGTCGATTCCCGCGGCGGCGGCCTCGATGGGCGTCTTGCGCCTGTTTAGACGCTCTAACATTCTCGAAAACAATATGGTGCAAACCGCGGCATCCGCCGGGGAGTCACTTGTGGCGGGTATTATCTTCACAATTCCCGCACTAGTGATGATGAAAGCCTGGTCCGGTTATAACTACGGACCCATGATAGCTATTGCCATTGTCGGTGGCATTCTCGGTGTCGCATTCACAATCCCCTTGCGGCGTGCGTTGATCGTCGAAGCGCGCCTCAAGTTTCCGGAAGGCGTCGCCACGGCCGAAGTGTTAAAAACAGGTGGTGTACAGACCGACAGGAGCAAACCGAAAAGCCATGCGGTTGATGCTCAAACCGGCTTTAGGCGTTTGTTGCAAGCTGCCGGTATCGGTGGGCTTTTTAAGGCCTTAGAAGCGGGCTTCGGCTATCTTGCTGGCAACATTGCTACCACGAAGGCATGGTTAGTCGGCAAGTATCTGTTTACCGGGAACATCAATCTGAGCCCAGCACTGATCGGTGTCGGCTATATCGTCGGCTTGAATATTGCGGTCTTGGTGTTTTTAGGGGGGGTTATCGGTACCGTCATAGGTGTTCCTGTTAACTGGTATTTCAATCACGAGAACATCATGACCGTGGCTGGCATCGACGCGGCTAAATCATGGTCGGACATCAGCATGGAGGAATGGACGGCCCTAGCAGGTCAGTCCTGGCAGGACTGCCGACGTATTGGAGTTGGCGCCATGATCATAGGTGGAGTGTGGGCGTTGATCAGCCTCGCGAAACCGCTTATTGATGGTATCAAAGCCAGTCTGCGTGCCTATCAGGCCAGTCGTACTCAAGGTGGACAAGGCGTTGTGCGGACCGAGTTTGACATACCGATCAACTTCGTGTTGATCGTGGCGTTAGTCGCCGTGGTTCCTTTGTACGCGATTTTTTCTTACGCCTTGGGGGATTATCCAAACAAGGTATTGGTTGCCAGCATCATGACCGGCTTTATGTTGGTGTTTGGCTTTATCTTCTCCTCCGTGGCTGGTTACATGGCCGGCCTGGTTGGCAGCTCCAACAACCCCATATCCGGTGTCACCATCGCCACGGTGATCGTTTCGGCGTTGATTCTGGTACAGATCATGGGCAAACAAGGCGTGGCCGCCGTCCTTGGCCCCATTGCGGTGATTTATCTGGCTGGATTGATCTGCTCGGCCGCCGCCATCGCCGGCGACAATATGCAAGATCTCAAATGCGGACATGTGGTCGGCTCCACGCCGTGGCGGCAGCAGGTTTTCCAGGTCGTAGGTGTCATTGCAGCCGCCCTAGTCATTCCCTTTGTGTTGCAAGTCCTGGATGCTGGTTATGGTATCGGTCGGCCAAGTCCCATTAATCCCAATGTTCAACCACTGGCCGCACCACAGGCGGGACTCATGAAGGCATTAGCGACCGGAATCTTCGGCGCCGGTATCAAATGGCAATTCATCTATATGGGATTTGCCTTGGCGGTAGGTCTGATCATCCTGGATAAGATCCAGGAAAGACGCGGATCCACTTTCCGGTTTCCCGTGTTAGCGGTTGCGGTGGGCGTTTATCTCCCACTGGGATTGTCAGTGCCCATCTTTGTGGGCGGTGTTTTGGCTCATTGGGTGAAAAAACGCTCAGCCACACAACCCACCGACGTCCAACAAAAACGCGAGAACATGGGGCTCTTGGTAGCATCCGGTCTGATTACCGGTGAAGCGTTGATGGGTGTACTGGTGGCCATGATCGCTGCCTTTGTGATGACTCTGCCGGTAACGCAGAGCTTCAAGTACGCGACGCTACTGGGTTCGATAGCCATGATTTTGGTGGTCATCTATCTGTACCGGCGGACTATGGCCGCAGCACGATGACACACCGCTATGTCCTCAGGCGGGATTGTTGGCGCTTATGTCAAAGGGGATTGTCAGTGGAGAAATGGCCTGGCCATTGGTACTGGCCGGGATGTTTCTTGCAGTTGCGCTAATTCTTGTCAAGTCTCCTTCACCTATGCTGATCGCTGTGGGAATGTATTTGCCTTTTCACTCAACTGCCGCGATTTTCGTCGGTGGCGTTATCAAGTGGATCCTGGAAAAGTCGATGGACAAGAAAAAGGCAACCGTTGAAGGAAAAAGGAAAGCTGAGAATACTGGCGTATTCCTTCAGGATTTATTGCTGGCGAGGCGCTAATGGCTGTATTGTTGGCGCTGCTTTATGGTATCATCAGTTCCGGGAATCTTGACTTTAGCCTGAGAGACTATGGTATGGAGAATCCAAGCTCACTACTGGGGTGCTAGTGTTTGCTGGCTTTACTTAGCTCCTGGTAAAGGTGCCAATGAAGACTGCAGGAAGGAGCAAGTAGAATCGTGTCAGACCAAATTGCAGGCTTGAAGCCCGAACCCGTGTGGCGCTACTTCGCGGAGATCGCTCGGATCCCGCGGTGCTCGAAGAACGAAGCTGCTATGACCAAATACATTCTGGACAATGCTAAAAGGCTCGGCCTTTCGGCAAAAACGGATAAGTTTGGAAACGTCGTTGTGAAAAAGCCAGCGTCGGAAGGACGCGGACATGCTCGCAGCATTGCCCTTCAGGGTCATCTCGATATGGTGTGTGAGAAGAACAAGGACAAGGTTCACGATTTTTCAAAGGATCCTATCGAGATCGTCCGAAAAGACAATGTGCTTATGGCGAACGGAACCACACTTGGTGCCGACAATGGCATCGCCGTGGCCACGAACCTTGCCATCATGGAAGATCGCTCTCTGGAACACGGTCCTCTCGAGTTTCTCTTCACGGTTGACGAGGAAACAGGACTCACCGGTGCCAGTAACTTGGGTGGGGATTTCCTCGAGAGCAGAACTCTGATCAATCTTGATTCCGAAGAGGAGGGAGCGCTCTATGTAGGGTGTTCTGGTGGCGGAGATACGACCGGGATCTGGAGGATTGCGTTCGATAGTCCGCCGGCGAATTCTTCTGCGGTGCACGTGAAGGTAGCTGGCTTGCGTGGAGGCCATTCCGGGCTCGAGATTGACAAGGGGCGCGGGAATGCCATAAAGATCCTCAACAGAGTTGTTATGGTGCTTGGCGAAAGGGGTGCCAGACTCTCGTCAATCGCAGGCGGAAACAAGCACAATGCCATCCCGCGCGAGGCAGAAGCATTGTTGTTGGTTTCAAAAAAGAGAATGGATCGAGTCCACACCATTGTCGATGAATTCAACGCCATTGCAAGGTCTGAGCTTAGTACTGTTGAGCCTGATCTCACGGTCAGTGTTTCTGAGGTGAGGGGAAAAAAGAAGGTGATGAAGAAGGCCCTGCAGAAAAAACTGTGTCAGACCATCTCAGCGATTCCTCATGGTGTCACCAAGATGAGTGCTGATATTCCGGATCTTGTGGAAACGTCAACAAACCTCGCCGTCATCAAGACTGAGCGTAGGTCGCTGGTTTTGTCGACGAGTCAACGGAGCTCCGTGGGCTCTGAGATTGAGGAGATCTGTCAAACGGTTGCCTCGGTTATGGAATTAGGCGGTGCAACCGTGAAGAGTTCAGATGGGTATCCGGGCTGGAAGCCCAATCTGGAATCACCGATTCTCACACTGGCAAAATCAACATACAAGTCGCTCTACGGGAGAGAACCTGCAGTGAAAGCCATTCACGCAGGACTCGAGTGCGGAATCATCGGAGAGAAAACTCCAGGTATAGACATGGTTTCTTTCGGTCCGACTCTTGAAGGAGTGCATTCACCCGACGAGAAGATCTACATCGATACCGTCGAGAGATATTGGAACTTCCTATTGGCCATACTCAAAAACATAAACTGAGCATTGGGTACGGCCTCATCTATTCCAGTCGGAGCGAAATCCGCACTGTCAAATCAGTAGTGAAATGGTAGAACAATCAACGAATACAGCTACAACCGATAGGCCGGCTCCCAGTCGGGTGTACAGGTGGATCGTTTTGGTCTTCATCAGTCTTGCCATGTTTGGCAACTACTATGTGTACGACAGCATCAGTCCACTTGCCGACGTTCTGAAAGAGCAACTCGGATTCTCCGATTCCAATATAGGATTTCTTAATGCCATCTACAGTATTCCGAATATCATCATGGTCCTCATTGGTGGATTCATCATAGATCGGATCGGGACGAAGGTGTCGACTTTCATCTTTGGGGCGCTGTGTCTGCTAGGCGCGGTCATCACGACACTGACGGGTACCCTCGAAGTGATGGCGACCGGCCGTCTTATTTTCGGGCTCGGTGCAGAATCCCTTATTGTTGCTGTGACCACAGCCATAGCGAAATGGTTCAAGGGGAAAGAATTGAGTTTTGCATTTGGCATCAATCTCACAATTGCACGCTTGGGATCATTCGCGGCATTGAATTCGCCATCGTGGGCCGAAGGCTATTACGATAGCTGGCAGGCGCCGTTGCTGATTGCAGTAGGGTTCGGTGTGACGTGTATTGTCGGGGCCGTCATGTACTGGATTCTCGAGGCGCGTGCTGAAAAGGTTTATCAGCTTGGCGAAGCCGGTGAAACAGATAAGGTTGTCTTCCGTGACAGTTTCAAGTTTAGCGCGTCCTATTGGTACATTGTCGCTCTCTGTATCACCTTCTATTCAGCAATCTTTCCCTTCCAAACGTTTGCGGTTAAGTTTTTCATTGAGGCGCACGGGACTACCCGTGAATTCGGGGGATGGCTCTCGAGCATGCTTACACTCTTCGCGATGATTGGGACACCACTGTTCGGTTTGATGGTTGACCGTGTGGGCAAGCGAGCACTGTTCATGATGTTCGGCTCATTTCTACTCGTCCCTGTCTATCTCATGATGGCCTATACAAAGATGTCGCTTTACATCCCGATGGCGATGATGGGTGTTGCGTTTTCCCTTATTCCGGCAGTCATGTGGCCGTCAGTTGCGTATATAGTTGAGCAGTCGAAGCTCGGCACAGCTTACGGTCTGATGACGATGATTCAAAACATCGGCCTTGCAGGTCTTAATTTACTTGTTGGATGGGCAAACGATTACTCAGGCGCGAGTGCCGCTAACCCGGACGGGTACTCATTAGGTATGTGGATTTTCTCAAGCTTGGGGATCTTTGGATTACTCTTCGCGTTCTTGCTGAGGAAAAGCGAAACAGGTCCAAAAGCACACGGGTTGGAGACGATCACAATTTCGTCTGCAAAGTCGTAGCCATTTGTTTACACGGGTGGAATTTTTTGTTTTCTGCGCTCATCGGACACCGGTGGCGTTTCTGTTTCTTAAGGGATATAAGGTGATCTATCGGAGAACTCCCACAGGTTGCAACTTCAAGTGAGAATGTTATCTTGCCATTCAGATCTTCACCTTTCAAAGCAGGTGCAGTCTAACGTCCATGGTGGGATGAGTAAGTACCTACACAAAAAACACTTTACCCTTGAGGAGGCAAGAGGCCAGCTGACTTCAATCCACGCTCTCGTAAGTCAACTCGTGGAGTTGAAACAAGCGGTCAATTCGAAGGGGTGGGATGTTTATCGGCACAGATACTTTGGGGGGATGGGACCAAATGGAGATGGAAGCTTTCCCGCCGAGATGGAAACACTCGTGGAGATCGTCAAGTCTTTTGACGAGAAAGGAATTCTTGTAAAAGGGATTGACGACGGTCTGATTGATTTTCCACATATTAGATCCAACGGAGAGGAGGTGTATTTGTGCTGGAAACTTGGTGAGGATGATATTCAGTATTGGCACCCAATTCCTGACGGCTACGCAGGGAGAAAAAGATTAGAAGACTTGTGAGTCTGAGGGGATAGGTACCGCGTAGAGTGCTCCTTCTGTTTGCACACGCTTTCCAAACCCGCTTAGCAATACCGCTTTGACATGATCATTTTTTTGATGTCATCTCTTCTGTTCGTGCTCACTCCGCATCTGCCTCAAGAAACCGTTT
>JAPUKJ010000139.1 GCA_027295705.1 Ignavibacteria bacterium
AGGCTCATCGTGGGACGCCAGCGCGTTTCGTGGGGAACTGGAAGGATCTGGAACCCTACGGATCTTTTCAATCCAATCAATCCGGCAAGCTTTGACAAGTTTGAGAAAGACGGCGCCGATGCAGCGTCGTTCAAGTATTACTTCGGCACCTTCACTGATCTTGAGCTTGTGTACAACCCCGAGGATGAATTCAGGAGTTGGAACGCCGGCTTGAGGTTCAGGACGAACTATGCGGAGTACGATGTATCTCTAATGGGAGGTTACTTTGATAAAAGAGTGGTTGCCGGGGCTGATTTTGCGGGGAATCTCTTTGAAGCCGGATTTCGCGGTGAGGGAATTTTTTCGGCTGAAAAGAATGACGCAAGTAGCAATTTTGTCAAGTTCATTCTCGGACTGGACTACCAGTTCACCTCGAAACTGTATACGCTTATTGAGTATCAATTTAATGGTGAGGGGAAGACCGACAGAAACAAGTACGAGGTAGCGCGACTCTTCAGCGGAGAGATACTGAATCTAAGCCAGAATTATCTTGCTTTGAACGCAACCTACCAGATTCATCCATTGGTGACCGCCTCGCTCGCTCTCAACATGAACCTCAACGACGGCAGTGGCTTTGTAACGCCGTTGGCTTCGTACTCCGTGACTGAAGATTTCTATCTGTACTTCGGTGGACTTGTGGTTTATGGGGGAGTAGGGGAGGAGTACTGGTATTATCCGACGTCAGTGTTTGGGAAAGGTGAGTGGTATTTTTGAGTGGTACAGTCGTAGACGGTTAGACTTCAGGTTTCAGGTATTTTGACTGAACCTATCAAGGAACATCCTGTCGTCAAGCGTCAGACTGGTAACCCCGGTTGCTTTGATCTTGTCTCGAATCCGGTCTAGCTCTCCCCGGTTCACTTCGTGCAAATCCTCGCGCCGGATCTTCTCCCACCTCTTGAGGTCTGAGTCCCGCGACACGATAGCGCCGGCTTTCGATTGCAACTGGGCAACGCGGGATTTTCCTCCCAGCCATTTAAGATACAAGAACCCCCCGGCAAATCCTCCAAGATGCGCAAAGTGCGCAACCCCTCCCATAGAAGCTCCGAAGCCTCCGAATAGAGAAAGCGCGGTCATGATCACAACCAGCCATCGGGCCTCGATAGGGACGATACCCCAGACATAAATTTTTTCTTGAGGCCAGAAGTACGCAAACCCCAAAAACACTCCAAACACTGCTCCCGAAGCACCGATAATCGCGGCATATGGCGTGAACACAAAGGAGAGCACAGCTCCCATGAGACCACTGATGAAATACAGCCATAGGAAATCCTTGCTCCCAAGCCGATCCTCGAGGCGCGGACCAAAGAAGAAGAGGCCCAACATGTTAAACAAGAGGTGCATTAGTCCCCCGTGCAGAAACATGTAGGTGACCAGTGTCCATGGCTGGCTTAGGACGAATGCCGGCACCAGCGTGAACGTCGACGTCACGTTTGGAGCCGCCGCGCTGATGATAAACATCGCTACGTTGGCTATGATGAGTCGTGTTACCCAGGGTGTCATTGGCAGTTGAGAATCTGACAACGAATATAACTCAACAATCTCAATGTAGCAAACTCTTGGTACTGTCCTAGTTCCAAGAACGTCTAATGGAGCGCAGTGGCGCCTTTGGCGCCACGGAGTCAACCGCCTCGCCTCGCTCGACGAGGCGGACGAAGGGTGTTCTGAGCATGCTTCGACTTCTCGCCCCGCTTCGCTCGGCGAAGCGGGCACTCGTCCAGAACGACGGACTCGTTGCCTGCCCGTCCGGTCTACGACTCTGCGACCTATCTACCGATTCTTCGAATCGTAGATTCGTGGAACGGTCTCGTAGAGAGTCGTAAGACTCGTAGAGCAAGCGGGCGCTCGGCATGACCAGGTAATGAAAGCTGCTAGCCAAGTTAGGCCACTATGAAGCTCTTCACTCGCGGAGAATTGGTCGAGTAAGACACGTTGGTCCTCCTGCGCCTTTGAGAGAAATCTCGTCCCCTTTGTACTCCCACACTTGTACACCTTCGCGCTTCAGCATCTTCTTTGTTTGAGGATTACCCGAAAGCATGACGCACTTTCGGGGAGCGACTGCCAGAATGTTGCATGCCATCGTGTCGAACTCATGGTCCGGGATCTCCAGCAGTTTGATTCCGCGGGCGAGAAGCCACTCTCGAAAAGGAATAGGCAACAGCTTGGAGTAGACCGCGGCCAGGTCACGGTCGAGCAGGCTGATCAGCGACATCAAGTGCAATACTTCGTCAGGGCCGTGCCAGTGTGCCAAAGGCACAACAAGGAATTCATCGACAAAGCTCGAAGTGAGTTGGTTCAGTTGTTGAATGCCTTCGTCATTAGTTCTGTACCCCCGGCCGACCGCCAGTGTTCGCTCGTCGAACCAGAGCACGTCACCGCCTTCCAAATTTCCGTCTCCCACAATAGCACCGAGGATAGGAATTCCCAATTCCAACATGTAGTCTCGAATGGCAGATGATTCATCCTGACGCTGCCGCTTTCCCATATTGCAAAGGATTGCACCTGCTCTTGTGATGATCACGGGATCGTGTACGTAAATAGAATCAAGTCCAGTTTGTTCGCTCTTGGGAAGGTAGAAGATTTCAGGTACGTGTTCTTTCAGCAGGCCAACGAAGTTCTCATATTCTTTGATCGCTTCTTCATAGTCTGGACAACCGTGATAGTAGAGATCTTTCCACTGAGCGCGAGTGTTCGTTGCACTTAGAAAAGCATCTTTTGGGTGTTTGAGCAAAACGGACTTTATTTTGCCGACCGTAGATTGACAACCAAACTTCACGAACTTCCTTTTGGTTGATAGGGATTCAAGGCTGGGGGGAGGGATGGAGGTTATCCTGGAAGTTTCATTTAACGAATTGTTGGATCCCACAGATAACAGGCTCGGGCAGATCGGAGAGCTCAAAGCTCAAAGAACGTTACTCTGCAAAACTCAATTACGCCGGTGGTGCCGGGGGCGGCGGTTTCAGTTGACGACGATGGTTGCGCGCATCCCCGAGTTTGCTGTGCCGTGGATCGAGCAGAAGTACTGGTATGTGCCAGCCACGGTGAGCGTCACCTGGAACGTCCCGTTGCCGGACACGTTGCCTGAATTGAACGCCGTGGCACCAGATGGCACTGAGCTCGACGTCACGGTGTGCACGAAGCCGTCTTGGTTGGTGAACGTCACTGTTGTGCCTGCTGTAACGGTCCGCGTGCTTGGGTTAAACGCCGTATTCTGCATCCAAACCTCGTTCGCGCCGGGGCTGCCACCGCTGGTTCCCGAGGGCTCGTCCGAATCGGTTCCGCAAGCGACAATCGCCACCATGGCGCCGAACACGAATATACTAACAAAACGCATAACGCCTCCTGTTTTATCTCCCCTTGTGTTGCTATTATATTTAGGCATACCGTTATATCGCTTTAGAAATATACAGTAATTCATCACAAGCGGCAAGACAGTCCATGCTGGAGCGCCCTAACGGCTGCGAGCTGAGCGGCCCGGCTCATCAACACATGGCCTGAGCGCCCGCTGAGGCTGGGTCTGCACCAGCGAGTGGTTATGCAGCACTCCCCGGCTGGCAGCTGGCAAGCAACGCCCTCAACTGATCCATCGAGGCATTGCCCAAGATCACGGCTTCGAGGGGGTTCCTCCTTGGCAGCCTCACAATAGACAAAGCTTCATCGATTGTGATTCCGCGAGCATGCACTAACCATGCACTAAGAATATGCCCCGCTCGGCCACTTCCCCCCGAACAATGGACCACAACTTGCTCTCCCCTCTCGTCTGTCTCTCTTAGGAAAGGAAGGATCTTGTTATGGAGAGTCTCGCCATCGCATAAGTAGCCATCGCGAATCGCGGCTGAGCAGACATTTTCCTCACCGAACTCACTACGATACTCAGCCAAGAGATCCGCTTCGTAGAAAACCAGTTGTTCCTCAGGAAGGAGGCTACAAACGCGCTGGATACCATTGTGCTTCATGAACGAGATCCATCGAGAGACCTCATGGGAGTCTACCAAGTGAAAGTCGAAGCCAGGCCGCTCGGCTCCGAACACGACCTTCTCTTCCTCATAGGCGGGTCCGAAGTTGTACTGCATCATGAACCTCTATGTTGAAGTGATTGCCGCATAAAAAACGTATGGATCAGTTGCCGAGAGGTTTTCCTGGATGACCTTAAGCAAAACCCGTAACTTTTCGCTGAAGCCACAACCCGTCGCAAAAGCAAGCCGCTAGCGAGGTCAACTGCATGCAGTGTTAACCAGCCTTTGCAAAGATAAACATCAAACATACTTTGAATCTCTTGAAGAATCTGTCTACTCCTGCTCATTTGGGACCGGGGAAATATCAAGACTCAAGAGTCTCCAAGTATCTTCCTCATATATCCACAACTGTGTAACAAAGCCATGAAAACTTCCTGCAGCTGCTCCATTCGCATCAATGTAGTTCTCAAAACGTTCTATTCGAGCAATGCCAATTTCTCCTATGATGTCCAAACGGATTACTTTAGAACTATCCTTGGAAATGCGAGTTCCATCTTCCCACCAATCTTTAACCGAAGAGACGAGCGTTTCCTTATCAAATACACGTGTACCGACATACCAGCGAGTAAAATCTCTATGCAAGAAAGACCCATAGATTTCCCAGCCCCCACCCTCTACCGTCGTAGATTTGGAAAATTCTTGGATAGATTTCTGAAGGTCTGACTTTTTCTGGTTGTGCTGAGCAAAAATTAAAGAGGTAAAAGAGAATAACATGATGCCGATAAAGAGATAATACCTTATCATTTGAACACCCTCATTTTTGTAGTGAAGTTACAATTCACGAACCCGAACCGAGATTCCGACCTTACCATTCGATCTCTTCAAAGCGATGACCTAAAGCTTGGTCGAAATTCGCTTGCTGAGCTGCCGTCATGTGAGCCAGTTGGGAAAGGCCCTTGTCGCCAATGGCACCGTCCCAACGCATGTAGAAACGTTGACTGTGGCGTGTACCCAGAAGAAAATCGATGTAGCGAAGTTCCACGACCATGCTTTGGGACGGTTCATCCATTTCAAACTCGCATAATAAAGAGCGAATATATCGGTGTGTCGTTTGGAAATATCGGATTAGCGACGACGGTCTGATGTAACCTTTTGGGTTCTCTGGAAGGCGGAATCGTTGTTCGAATCAGGAGAATCGTGAGTGCATGCGCGGGGCGTTGGCCGCCGTTCTCGATTTGCATCTGGACGTAAACGGATATATCGGTAACTTCCTGATTTGGAAAAAGCGTTGGCTTCGCGTTCTTTATAGCCATGCTCTTGAGGGAAAAGAACGGAGCAGAAGCTCTGATCTGAAGTTCATTGATACTAGCTGTTTGCCATAGCGCGTAGGCAGCCAAGGCTGCAGCCACTACAGCTGATATCGCGATTATAGCTGTCCAATGAGGTCTCACACTTTCCCCTTTTGGAAGACCGTCTAACGTGCGCATAACCGGCGCTGCCATTCAGGACATTTGACTTGACAAGAAGATAAAGCTTGCGACAGTGCTCAAAGCTTAGAAATCACGCTAGAGCGGCAGCGTCCAAGTGCAGCCAAAGTTATACTGTTGCGTTTCAAATGAGCTTATTTTTCACGTAAGAAACTGTCGTATTCTACAACCAAGTATGCTACAGCGTAGCCACTGTGCAGGATGGTCTCCTGTCATAGCTTTAGGTATAAGCGAGTTTCTATATTTTTCAATAAAATGTCAACTCAGATTTCAAATAACTTCGGTCTTCGCTGTATGTTGAAATGAAATAGCAAGCTTGCGGTTATCGAGTGATAGTCGTGGGGCTGTATTCGATATTTTCTGCAATTTTTTAGATGGATCACCTTATCAAGAAAAGTATTGACATTGACAGAAATTATTGTTTTCTAATGTAGTTCGATATACGAACTATCGGCTTGCGGTATTATCTGATA
>JAPUKJ010000014.1 GCA_027295705.1 Ignavibacteria bacterium
ACATCGAATAGCAGCGTCTGCCGCTCGATATAGTACAAGTCAAGCAGCACCATTTCGGGGAATCCGAGATGACTTCGGCCTGAAACCTGCCACAGGCCGGTCATTCCGGGCTTGGCCTTCGCCCTGTACCGGAAATAGCCCCCGAGGTGGTCCGCTTCGTGGAGCCTCTTGAAGTCCTCGACTGGCAGCGGTCTCGGGCCCACCAGGCTCATTTCTCCCTTCAGGACGTTAATGAGCTGGGGTAATTCGTCAATACTGAACCGTCGAATGACTCTCCCGACTTTAGTAAGCCGTGGATCATTTTTCATCTTGAACAATGCCCCGTCTGATTCATTATGGTGGATGAGGCTCTCTTTCAATTCGTCAGCTTCATGATGCATGCTTCTAAACTTATAGAACTCAAACGGCTGGTCGTTGTCGCTCAAGCAGCGCTTTTGCTTGAAGAGGACGGGACCGTGCGATTCCAGCTTTGTTGCCGCTGCAACAAGAAGGAACAGGGGCGAGGTAAACAATAGGATGAGCGAAGCACCAACGATATCGAAAGCACGCTTCACGATTTTCTTCAACAAATCGAGCCTCTGATGCACGGGGGAAAATAGTGGGATTCCTGCGATATCATGAATTTTCGTCTGAGTAAAAAGGTAATCCGATTCGGCAGAGACAACTCTCATTCTCACACGATGTTGTCGGCAAAGTTCCTCAAGATGATCAAAGGACCCGTTTACATGTGCTGAGGATAGGACTATAAGCTCGATCTGCTTTTCCTTGATAGCTTTTTCAACCTCGGAGCGTTCAAGGTGAAGGACTCCGTTCTCGGTGGCAGATCTTATTACCCTGACGACCTCGTAGCCCAACTCAGGATATGTCTTCAGTCGATCGAGAAGAGTGTCCACAGTTGAGTCAAACCCGACGACCAAGGTGTTCCATCGCCCAAACCGCAACTCTCTGAGCCTATCGCCCAAGCGCCTGAGCACTGACCAGACAACAAAATAGAAGAGCGGGAGGAGCAGGAAGAATAATACCAGAAATTCCCGTGTGTAGAATCGGTTCTGAAAAAGGAATAACGTGCAAAGAATGATTGCTATGCCGTACATGCTGGCACTAATGGCAATGCGGAATTGCCTTTGCCGCGGGATGTATGAAATCGAGCGGTACAGTCCTAGTGAAGTGAAGAACCCAAGAAACACGACGAGAGAAAAAACCAGGAGCTGGGAATGTGAGAGGAACACCTCAGCCAAATCCATTTCAGGATATCGGAGAGATGCTGCAACAAAGAAACTTGCAACGATGACCAATCCATCAGCCACAACCGCTATTGCAGCGGAAACGGTTCTCCAGTTCCGCCTGATCAGGGAAACAAGCGAATTCGCCAGGTTTAAATTCCCACCAATTATAAACAGCTTACGGGCAACACTTCCTACGCTACTTTAAACTAGCGAATTGGCGGGGGAAAGTCAAGGAACTTATGCTGTTTTCCGACGTTTTTTCTGAGATAAATTCAATGAATATAATCTGATTTCGACAGTTTCTACGTAGAAAATCATGACAATCATGGAAACTATAGCCCGCTTCCACGCTTCTTCCACGCGTCACCCGATGAATTCGCGGATCCTTTCGTGGACCGAAAACTGATGACCTGTCCATTCGAAGTTCTTGCTTTTCAGTGCTTCAATTCCCTCGCGGCGTGAATCCAAACCCGCTGCCAAGAAATCGTAATCGATCATGATCTTGACGAGTTCTGAGAAGGACACTCGAGGGAACCAGTGCAATTCGCTGTTTGCTTTACCGATATCCGCCTGCAGGCTGTCGACCTCAGTAGGCCTGAAATACTTTGGATCGATCTCAATGAGGACATCGCCTGGCTTGAGTACTGTTGACCACATCGCATCGCAGCTCTCAACGAGACCTTTTTCTTCCCTGCCTACGCCGCGCCATTCAATCTCAATCCCTGCATAGCTCATCGCCGCTTCAACAAATTGTCGCACAGAGTTGCTCTCACCTGTCCCCATTACGTAGTCATCAGGTTTTGCAGTTTGCAGCATCAACCACATCCCTTCGACGTAGTCGGGTGCGAAACCCCAGTCCCTTTTAGCGTCAAGGTTACCGAGGTAAAGCTTCCGCTGCTTTCCGGAAAGGATATTTGCCACTGCGCGGGTGATCTTTCTGGAAACAAAGGTCTCACCGCGTCTCGGGCTTTCGTGGTTGAAGAGAATACCGTTGGAGACGAACATCTTGTATGCGTCCCGGTAATTCCTGGCCATCCAATAGGCGTATACCTTGGCGATCGCATACGGACTCCGAGGCTCGAGGGGCGTAAGCTCGTTTTGCGGCAGCGGTGCCGAGCCAAACATTTCTGACGATGAGGCCTGATAGAACCTGGCGTTCACTCCACTTCTGCGAAGGGCCTCAAGCATTCGTGTTGTGGCGAGACCTGTGACGTTGCCGGTGTACTCCGGCATGTCAAACGACACGCGCACGTGGCTCTGGGCACCAAGATGGTATATCTCGTCGGGTTTGAGGTTGTAGATGATGTCCGTGGTTAGCCC
>JAPUKJ010000140.1 GCA_027295705.1 Ignavibacteria bacterium
AAGCTGAATCGTTTTCTTGTAATGCCGCTTATGTTCGGTGTACAGCACCGTCTCTTCAAGGACGAGATCATGGACACATTCAGGCCGTATGTGAATGCCGCCGTTGGACCGACATTGATATTCGTGACCCCGAACGTAGAAATAACGAGGCTATCTTCGGGCTTGCTGTTCAAACAGGTAGAATTTTTTGAGAGCTTTGGAAAGGGACAAGCTCACTACACGGTGGGATCGTTTATCGGTTTTGGAGCGAACTTCGGATCCAACAAAGCTAACGTTCTGGGGGTTAACTTTAGATATTACTTCACCTATCTGTTCGGCGACGGACTACCGTCCAGATTCAACGATACGAACGGAGAGGTTGCGGCTACAAAAAAGAGCTTTGGCGGCTTCTTTATAACGTTCAACATTGGGATGGGTTACTAAAATGCGAAAGGCACCGGTACACACACGCCGGACCTCCCCTAAATCCTTTGTTGTGAACCAATGCCTTCCAGTGTTGCACCCCCAAGATAGTCGATCTTCATTCCAGACGCGGTGATACCAGTCACCGAAACGACTTAATTCGCGAAGGTCACTGTTGCAGATATGACCGCAAGAACGTGCCTGTGTATGATAATTTGTTCCTGGCCAACCCCTCAGGTGTCCCCTTCCCGATAACCTCGCCTCCCCGCTCTCCTCCTTCAGGGCCCAAATCGATCACGTAATCCGCGCATTTTATGACATCCAAGTTATGCTCGATGACGATGACCGAATTACCGGCATCAATGAGCGAATTTAAGCACGAAACAAGCCTGGCAATGTCGTCGAAATGCAAGCCAGTTGTAGGCTCGTCCAAAATGAAAAGAGTGTGACTTCCATTGTAAGACAAGTTCAGATGGGCGGCAAGTTTGACACGCTGAGCTTCCCCTCCCGAGAGCGAAGTAGCTGGCTGCCCCAAGCGGACATACCCAAGACCAACATTCTCCAAGACTCTTAGACGCTGAGCAACTTTTCTCCCCGAAGCTTGACTTCCGAAGAACTCGATGGCTTCAGTAACAGTTATGTTCAAAACATCATCAATGGTTTTCCCTGCGTACCGTACATCCAGCACTTCTTGCCGGTACCGCTTTCCCTTGCACGCATCACACGTCAGATACAGATCGGCCAGGAACTGCATTTCGACTCTAATAACTCCACCTCCCTCGCACGCCTCGCAGCGACCGCCAGGTACGTTAAAGGAGAAGTGTCCTGGTTGAAATCCATGAATCTTTGCATTCTGCGTGGCCGCAAAAAGATTCCTTATGTGGTCAAACACTTTTATATATGTGACAGGGTTCGACCTTGGTGTTCTGCCAATTGGAGATTGATCCACTAACTCGACGTCACTGATATGTTCATGACCTTCCAGAGATCGGCATGAACTGTCCAACACACTAATGTCACCCTTGAGCCGCTTAAGGCTCCTGTACAGAATTTCATGTACCAGCGTGCTCTTCCCGCTCCCGCTTACTCCAGTGACACAAACAAACATATGAAGTGGCAACGATACATCAATATTCTTTAAGTTGTGTTGATATGCACCGAATATATTAATGGCTGTTCCATTGCCTTGCCTCCGCTCTCCCGGCAGAGGAATTCGTCGCCGACCACTGAGATACTTCCCTGTGGTTGATCTGTTGTTCGAAGAAATATCGTTCACCGATCCTACGAATACTATCTCACCTCCAAACTTGCCGGCACGAGGTCCTAAGTCGACGATCACGTCACTGGCTCGCATCATATCTGCGTCATGTTCGACGACAATAACCGTATTTCCCACATTGCGAAGTGCTTTTAGAACTGTTATAAGCTTTTCATTATCCCTTGGATGCAAACCTATGCTCGGTTCATCGAGTATGTATAGTGCACCGACGAGCGATGAGCCTAGCGAGGTTGCTAGATTAATGCGCTGCGACTCGCCTCCGGAGAGTGTGCTTGACAGTCTATCAAGGGTGAGGTACCCAATTCCTACCTCGTTAAGATATGTCAATCGCTTCCTAAGCTCGTCGAGAATCCGTCGGGCGATCTCATATTCATAGGAGGGCAAGACAAGAGTCTGGAAAAAATCGACCGCTTCGGCAATCGTCATCTGAACGATGTCTGCTATGTTCTTGTCTGCAATTTTGATATTCAATGCATCAGCCTTTAACCTCGCCCCTTTACACATTGGACATTGTGTGTATCCCCTGTATCGGCTGAGCAAGACCCGATAGTAGATTTTGTATGCTTTTCTTTCAACCTTTTTGAAGAAGCCCTGAATACCCCCGAATCCCTCAAAACCATTCATTACTATGTCTCTTTCACGAACCGTTAACTCGCTGAACGGAACATCAAGTCTGACATTTTCTTTCCGGGCAACTCGCATAAGAGACCTCAAGTGCTCCTTGAATTTGGGAGTCGACCATGGCTGAATGGCACCTTCGCTCAGAGACTTGTTCTTATCCGGAACAACCAGATTCATATCAATTCCGACCGCACGTCCAAACCCCTGGCACTCAGGACACGCACCGAACGGACTGTTAAAAGCAAACAGCCTTGGATCTGGTTCCTCGTATGATATGTGACAATCTGAGCACTCAAAATTCTGGTTGAAGCGCAATATTCGCTGTTCGTCCAGAATGGTCACAGAAGCCCGTCCACCACCTGATGCAAATGCGGTCTCTATGGAATCCGCAAGACGATTATTCTCTCCACCGACTTTGAATACAAGCCTGTCAACGAGAACGCTTATGTCTGACGCAGCAGTCTTGTCAGGTACTGTTGCCTCATTTAGGTTGATAACGTCACCATTAACAAGAACGCGAAAGAATCCTTCCTTTTTCAGATTGGCAAATGCTTGCCCTATTGATTCCTTGGGATGAACCGGAAGCGGAAACGAGACGTAAAGCTTCACTGAACCCGACTCACCACTCGTTCTCTCAAGACCTGGGGTTTCCTTAGTAAGAGCACTCAACACAGACTGTACTGAATCTCGTGTCACCAGCTTTCCACACTTCTTGCAGTACGTTCTCCCAATACGCGCAAAAAGCAGCCGCAGATAATCATAAATCTCAGTGGTTGTTCCGACGGTTGATCTCGGATTCCGCGTGTTCGTCTTTTGTTCGATCGCCATGGCCGGACTTATTCCCTCTATGAGATCCACATCCGGTTTATCCATGCGTTCAAGGAATTGTCGAGCGTAGGATGACAAACTCTCAACGTATCGTCGCTGCCCTTCAGCGTAGATCGTGTCGAAGGCCAGGCTCGATTTCCCTGAACCACTCACCCCAGTAAACACAATCAACTTGTTGCGTGGTAGATCAAGATTGACATTCTTGAGATTGTGAACCCGGGCGCCGCGTACGATGATCTTATCGTTCTTGGAACGAGGCGTTGAGATAACCTGACGGATCTGACGAACATTCTTCTTAGGCATAGACTTGCACAAACCACTATGAAGGCGGGAAAACATCAAACGAAAACCTACAGCAAATGAGACTGAAAGTCAACTAACAAATGCATCGCTTTCGGAAAAGAAAAAAGCCTCTGTGAGACACCACAGAGGCTTTAGGAAAAAAATCACTTCAGAGAATTAATGGACTGTGCCGTTTATTGCGGTTCCAACGTTCCCGTTTGGAGAACTGACCGAAATCGCCACGGTCACAGGCGTCGCTGCGTCTATGTCGGTCGATCCATCGCTAAGAACAAACGAGAAATCCGTTGCACCTGGTCCGGGGAAGATAATGTCATCCAGAGTTACCGACCCCGATCCTGCAAAGCCAAACGAAGAATGCACCTGGTTTTGGGGGCAGTCAGGACACGGAGGAGGAGGAACCGTAGCTGCTACGGAAATTTTCGTCCCTTGCGCAAGCGGGTGGCCCAGGTAATCCGAAACGTTGAAATTGAATATCTCACTTCCACCGTTGGGAATATCAAATGTTGTCGGCGACACGTTCTTTATTTGAGAAAGGCCACTCCACATGATCAACGTGCTATCCTCAATCACGACGCCGCTCTGGCCTATAGTGCGGGCAACAATGTAATGGTACGCGTCCCCGAAAACAGGAGTCGCATACTGACCTAGTGGTTGTGGATTTCCGCTGATGAGATCGGTTGACCCCTCACCATCTTCATTTGTAAATATTGTGGCCTCAATAACACCAGCGCTGCTCCTGAAATACAGCGCCGTATTAGGAACAACAGGGTTGCTATATATGTCTCCTACCAGAACACTGATTGCATCGCGAAGCCCAAAAACAAAAAGGAGGGTTGGAAAATTATGTCGCGCAGGACCAACCGTGAAGTGAGCCTGATCAGGGTATCCGGCATGGATTACCACCCTGACAGGGGCGGTCGTAATTGGCGCCTTCCCTGGAATATCAGCGGAAGCTACGATCTGCACAACTCCAGAACTGATACCACTATTAAATGTGGTAAACGCCTGGCCAACAGAATTACTCGTAACGACAAGAGGCGATATGTATTCGCCACCGTTTGGACCGCTGATGGCAGTGAATGAGAGAGTAACAGCATTGTTACCGTCTATCGGCAAGCCCAACGAGTCACGCACTTCCCAACCGAGGATGGTCGTTTCCAGACCACCAACTCCGTACACGGAAATTTCTTGAGGGTTTGCTCCGAGAAACGCAATCGTTTGCGCGATCCCCGTCCCAGTTCCGCCTCCGCCTACAACAGGCGACTTTGCAGCAAGCTTCGGATTCAACGAAACAAAGACACCCGATTGGACCTGGATCACGATCGTCGTGTCTCGATAACCCGATTTCGTGAACGATAGGGTGACGGTGGCAGTGCTATCAAGCGTGAAATTCAGTGTGAATTTTCCTTGAGCGTCCGTGCTTGCTGTTTGTCCTTCCAACGAAACACCCTGGGCTTGAATGCTAACTCCTGAAACCGGGTCCAGCGTCGCCGCATCTTGTACCACTCCACTAACAACACTTTCACCTTGTGCAGCACTTTGTTCGTCGTCTTTGCAGGCGGCAAAGATTGCTGCCAAAGTGAACATCGACAATACAAAAACTAGCTTTCTCATAATTTGATTTCCCGAAAAGTTATACAATTTCATTGTAAGTACTTATTCCCGACGCCCCTTCACGCGTTGTTCATCTTGAGTCTTTTCGTCCAGCCAGCGCTCGAATAATCGATCCCCTCTAGTCTTTTGTGTTATTCGTTCCTGCAATGTGGGGACAAGCTCAGCTTTCAAAAGAATGACTAGCTCCTTCTTCGTTACCTGATCTCTATTATAGCCGAAGAGGTAACGGAGCCCAAACACATACCAAGGGAGATCCTTCAGAAATGGCAAGCCAACACGGACGGTGCTTGTTGCAGTGTTGTACAATCCACCAATGATTGTCTCTTCACCGTCTAACAGGAGGACATTTGTGCTTGCCTCAGTCTTGTTTATGATTGTGCTGACGGTTCCGGGAATCACAGAACTTCGCTCGACATCCACGGCCATGTGCACAAAATCTACACCTTGCTCAGTAATCACCTGAGGCCTTACATTGATAATCGTCCCTGCACTGTAGAACTTGTCGATCAAGTTACCAGCAAAGTCTCTTTCTTTGATGGAAAAGTCCTGGCCAACCTGGATACGACCCTCCTCACCAGAGCGGACGGTAATTTGCGGTGCGGAGAGGATGTCGCCTAAATCATAGCTTGAAAAGACCTTGGCGAGCAAATCGATATTTGCAAAGTTGAGCTTTGGCGTTAACCCCGCTTCAAAGATGTCATCCGTTAACCTGTCTGCTCCAGTCTGCGAAGCATCAATTGTAATATCCGACGTGCTTTTCATGAAACTCCAGTTTATGCCTACCTCTTCAATGGTTGACAGATTCACCTCAAAGAAGATAGCCGAAATCTTGATCTCGCGGCTTTGGAAGGTTGCAAGTTCTCTCTGGATCCCTTCGCCAAGCTTCGCCCCGGCGGTTGCTTCTTCGGGGCCTCTGAGACTCGTAATTTGGATATAGTTCTCGTATTCTGAATACCAGAGGTCATTTTTTCGACAGATGGTTTCAAGGGCATCGCGCCACTGCATACCCTCGATATCCACACCGATCGGCAACGCACGCCGCTCTGTGTCGATGATGACCTTCCCGATAAACTTCTCGCTCACTTCACTCAATGCCTCGAGAGCCTTGTCCAACGGTGTCGATGGTGCAATGGACACGAGTTCTTCGGGAGACGTATACTCGCGAAACGTTCTCCGCTCTTGAGGGCTTGTTCCCTGGCCCAGCGCAAACGTCGCGCTTGCAAGCAAAAGGGCGAACGTAAGAAACACTTTGTATGGATTCATGGTAACCTCATTGTTATTTTTCAACATCTTTTTGAACGATACCATAGCGAATTTTCAATTCAACTTTCTCAATGATACCTCCCTTGTTCAGGGTGCATTCAATGCGTCCTGCATCAGGGAGAATCTTCGTAACGTAGCCTAGGTAGACTTCATCTCCTACTACCAAAGTTCTGATGATGTTATCCTGGTCCAGCACGAATGCTTTTCCAGGAATTACCGCTTTCAAATCGGAGCGTTCAATCTCAATGAGGGACCGGACATTTGGAGGAATGTCACTGGAAATGACCGGAGTAAACGGATCAACCGCAAGGTAGTTCGGGGTTATCGTTCTCTCACCGGGCGCTCTAGCGAGTTCAGCCACAGAGGAAAAATATGCATGAACTATCATTTCGAACGTGATAAGAACCTGACCCTCTTCATCTTCATCCTCTTTTGGAGCAACTTCCAATCCCTTGACAGTTATAGAAGTTACCTTGTACAGCTTTCGCCCATTCTCGAGATACCAGATAAACCGATAGAAGTTCTCAAACGGTGCCTCTCCCTTTAGGTTGTAGACATTGTAACCATAGTTATCCTTCTGCTCGACACCTGTGTATAGCATATCCAACTTGACGTAACCGCTGAGATCTATCAGTCGACTGAAGTATGCATACGTTTGGGACGTAATGTCGGCGGGCGGTATGTCTTTGTTCCTGTTCTCCCATCTCTTTTTCGTGTCTTCGAGAGTGGCGCTCAGGTCGTTGAAATGGTTCACCAGATTCGGTGTATTCTGCAGTTCTTCGTCGATCTGCTTTATTTCGACCTCGATTCCGTCGGCTTCTCGCGTTTGATCAAACGCGCGAACATAGATCCCTACCCCGAGAATGAGGAAAAGCAGAACACCCAGCGCAATACTATTTCGAATTTTATAAGACAACGGTTCTCTCCTTTGATCGTTTCAAATGTGCTATTGCTCAGGCGCCGAAGAAGGCACCTCTATTGTATACTTGTACACCGTTTGCTCACGTATTTCCTGTACGTTGACCTCCTTCAACAGCGAGTTATCAAACAGCGTTGAAATGCGCGGGATCCGTGTTCGGTACACAGCAAAACCATTCAGAGTCATGTCTCCACTAGTAGTCGTTCCTAAACTAGTCAACCAGATTGAGTTCAGATCCTCTACACCGTGACTAACCTGAGTTAAGACCTTGCTCCAGCGATCACTTCCCGGCACGAGTGTATCATAGAGTGCCAGTGAGGATTGATAGCGTGCCAGTTGCCCCTTAAGACCTATAATGGAGTTCTTCAGAGCTTCATTCTCTGCTATCTGGGTTTCTTTCAGTCTTAGTACATCCCTCCTCTCATCGATCACCTTTGCTTTTTGGGTAATCAACATGGTAAACAAAAGGGTCGACAGGAATAGTAGCACCAACACAAGATAGCCGTGCCATGCTAGCTTGAAGGCACGCTGACCTTCACGTACTGAGTCAGGGAGGAGGTCAATTTTATAGGTATTTGGATTAGAGGGATCCAGAACTCTCCACGCAGTGCCAATTGCAACTGCATATTCTGAGATCGATTCTTGCTGTTCTGCCGGAAGTGGGCTTGAATCCAACTGCGGTGCGAGCAAGTAATCAATCTCCTGATCCGGGAGCTGCTCAACCAAGAACTCTTTGAAGCCAATGCGTCGACTCTCTCCCGCAAGTACAATTCTGTTTATACGTGCGATTCCCAGGTTGTCTTGTTCAAGCAACAAGCGGCTGTAGATTGTGTTCTGTAAATTTGGCGAGTCGTAGCCTTCACCAATGATCGGTGCGAATTGGTAGAATTGGTCCCCCCTCATGAATATGAGACGTGCGAATTCAACACCGACATAAACGATAACGGAGACTTCTTGCGGCTGCAGATGGTAGTTTAATCGAACCATGTTCATTAACGAGACATCTGCGCTATCAATCCCAGCCATTCGCGGCAGCCGGTTGCCGATGAAGCCCTTGATATTCTCAAGAGAGTTAATAAGACTCAGACCGTCTTCACGAACGACACAAAGAACGTTTCCATCATCGGTCCTGATTGAGTCGAGAGCATCAGCCGCAGGTTGGAAGGAACGTACGTTCCTCAACTCTTCGAGAATACGCTCTTTGAGTTTCCCTTTCTTGAGGCCAAAGTCACTCTCAAGCAAATGGTAGTAGAGGGCCGGCTCTGCAATGCTATAGGCAAGCGAATATTTCTTGACTGGATATTCCGCCAGCAACCCTAGCAGAACGGCATTATTGTCCTCAGACTGACCCTCAACGCCAACATCCTGAGCAGTTGAGGCCGGAAGTGAGAACGCATCGGCACCTTCTGCAACCATTTCCGCACCCACCTCGATGCCCTTGAGCTCTTCTAATTTTGTGACCAAGGTTGCCGACCGCAGGTCATGAACCGTAACCCTTTTGCCTTTCATGCTCAGATGAGCCAGCTTTACTTCCAGCCCGTCAACAAAAATGCCGAGGACTGTATTGCCTTTAATTGTTGCCATAGGGGGCTTTCTGTGTTGTTGTTATTAGTCTGTTTAATTTGCTCTCAACCTGACACACATCAGTCTCCCACCGGAGTCAGATTCAGAAGCTGCTGGAACCGCCTCTTATTATTTGCTGTCACAATTGCCGTCTCTAGAGATATCTTTTTCTTCATGTATAATCGCTTCAAGTCTTGCTCTAGCGTAACCATTCCCAGGTCGCCTGATTCCGCCATCATCTGATAGATTTCACCAGTATTGTTGTTTTTGATCGCAGCACGAACCGAAGGAGTCATTACCATTACCTCTATGGCAAGCACCAATTTCCCCTGCAAACTCGGCACGAGTTTTTGGGATATTACACAACTCAACGTATCAGCTAGCCGCATGCGGACGCGTTCCTGCTCGATCGGTGGAACTTCACCGATAATTCTATCTATCGTCTCAACGGCCGATGCGGTGTGAAGTGTTGAAAACACCTTGTGTCCACTGTCGGTGATTTCGAGCGCAGTCATTATTGTATCCGGATCACGCATCTCACCGATAACGATGATGTCGGGGTCTTGGCGCAAGGCCTGAATAGCTCCCTCCTTAAAGGAGAGAACATCGCGACCGACTTCTCTGTGTCTAATGATACAGCGGTCTGATTTATGAACGTATTCCACCGGAGAAGAGATGATAACCACATGTGCGTCCACTGTATGATTATTAGCATCAATGATGGTATCCAACGTTGAACTCTTACCGGACCCGGTAATGCCTGTCACCAGCGTTAATCCTTGTTGGTTATGAGCGAGGCTAAGCGTCTTTGTTACATTTGGATGGAGCTCAAGATTCTTGTATGGTCGCACAGTCGCGTTAATGGCACGCATGTTCAATGCTAACTGGTCAAGATCGAAATATGCGTCTGCACGGAACCGGTACATCTTTTCATCATCAACGATCGAATAAGAGAAGTCGAGGTTCCGATTCTCGTACAAGAACAACCGTTGCCGCTCAATGAGAATGCTCTGAATCAAAACGTTACATTCATCTAGTGTGAATCGGTTGAGACTCTTGTCAGCCTTCTTGTCTCCGTAAACTCGAAACCAAATATTCCCACTCGAGCCATAACCGCCCAGGTCGATGTCCGATGCGTTGATCCTAATCATATGCATCAAGTAGCTATCCAAGAGCTTTTTCAACGCTGCCCGCTCTGCCGGAGATTGCTTCGTAACCAAATCTCCAATCAACATCTGACGTTCCATCCCTGGGGCAGTATCCGGAACGGATACGGCTATTTCTCTTAGTGTTTTTATCGCTGTTTCAATCATAAGTACACTTTTGTCACGTTAATCACGTCAACAAGCATGCCATCAATTTTTGCGCTCATTACATTAATCATCAGTTGTTACTGCCGCGATCTCCTCGAGAGTGGTCTCCCCACTTTTTATACGTTCGATGCCAGAACGGCGCAGAGTCCACATGCCATCCTTCATGGCCTGGGAGCGGACAGCTTCTTCGTCAACCTCAGCGCCCGACTTAACAATGAGACTTCTAATCTCCTTCGTGAAATAGAGAGCCTCCTGGATCGCTGCTCGACCTTTGTACCCGCCGCTACACTTCTCACAACCACTGGCTTCATAGATCGCACAGGTATCGAAATCCTCCTCAGTGAATCCAAACTTGCCATAAATATCACGGTCAATCTCTTCTTTCGGTACCGGCCGCTTACACGCACTGCATAATGTCCTGACTAACCGTTGGGCAACAATGATATTAATTGCATAGGCAATCAGGAAGGGCTCGATTCCCATCTTGTACAACCGTGAAACGGCACTTGTCGCATCATTAGTGTGGAGCGTGGAGAATGTCAAATGCCCCGTGTTCGCAAGCTTAACCGCGATCTCTGCTGTTGCCTTGTCTCGCATCTCCCCAACCATCACGATATCAGGGTCATGACGCAAAATGCCGCGGAGTGCCAGTTCGAAGTTCATTTTCGGACCTATCCTCAATTGCCTCGCTCCCCTGATGATATACTCCACTGGCTCTTCAACGGTGAGAACGTTCATGGTCGGACCGATAACCTGATGCAGCGCTGCAACGAGAGTTGTGCTCTTGCCGCAACCGGTCGGCCCGGTAAGAATGACGATGCCCTGCGGCTTGGCTATCGCCTTGTAGAAGAAATCTCGCGCAGGTCCCTGGAGCCCGAGCTTCTCAATATCGGTTATGACCTTTCTATCATCCAAAACGCGGATGACGATACTCTCAAACTTGTGCTTGAATTCAATACCAACGATCGGCATGATCGAAACCCGGAAACGAATCATATGATCGTCAATTACTCTCTGAATAAAGCCGTCTTGCGCCATCTCGCGTTCGAACCTATCGACATTCTTAGACCGATCTTTAACAACAGCTGCCACTGCTTCTGGCATCGTGTTCTCTTGGACGTGCCAGAGTTTTAGGTCACCATCGAGACGAAGCCAGAATTCTATCCTGTTTCGCCCTTGTGCAATAATGTGGATGTCACTGGCGCCTTGACGTACAGCCTCGATGAGGGCTCCTTCAACAAGATTGACCAGTGCGCTCTTGCCTATCTCTGCTTCAAGTGCTTCCTCATCCAGCGCGCCTTCGTCTTCCTTTACTTCGATCCCTATCTCTGCATCTTCCAGCAGTCTGAGGAATGCATTTTCAGGAGGAACCACTTGTTCGATAAGGTTCTGCAGATCTTTCAGCCTGCAGTACGCAACCTCATATTTCTTAACTCCAAAGTTGCGTGCGATAAGAGGGATCCTGCGGTCCGTCGGATCCGCTGCGACGATAATCAGCTTGTCAGTCTGCTTCTCATCAAACCTCAAAGGCAGCATTTTTGTCTGGATCAACTTGTCCCGTGTATTATCAGTGAGAGTATCTACAAACTTTTTCATGAACTCTATTCGCTCTTTGTCGATCTTCTCATCAGCGAGGTAAATTTCGCGAAAAGCGTATAGCTCGGCAACCTCACGGAAAACGGCGTCATGGTCCGCGTTAAAGTCATGGACAAGAATTTGACCGAGGTTTCTTCTGTTCTTCCTCTCTTCACCGTCTTTGACCTTAAGGGATTTCTCCAAGGTCTCATAGTCGACGATTCCTTTCTTGAGCAAAGAAAATCCGATCTTGTCCGTGATATCTATATAACCCATTATTTGATCTGTGGCCATTGGGGATCGATAATTGTTTTACGTAATGGCTTTGTCCACATGGTGCACAGCCACAGTACCGAGCGCCGGGTTTTTCGGCCTGATCGTCGCCGTCTCAGACGACACGATGGTCAGGGCTGTCAGTACGATCATGATGACCATCGAAATCGACAGTTGAATGTAGTCGATCGCATTCTTCATCTTGTACGATGTTTCCTTTTCATAATACTCGGCGAGCTGGTGAGCTGTGTTCTTCACCGTTCCCGTCTCGGCACCGGAATGGAAGCGCGAGAGAGCCGTCTTTGTGAAGACTCCCGTTGCTTCAAATGCTTCAGTAATGCCCGCGCCTTTCTGGATCATCATCGGGAGGGCAATCGTCTTGATCTGATGTTCCATGTATTTGTTGCCGCATGCCTCGGCAGCCATTCGAATAACCTCAATATTCTCGCCGGAACCACTATAAAGAGCATAGAACACCCGGCAAAAGATTTCGATGTTCATCTTGTGAAGGAGTTGCCCAAGAACCGGTACCTGCCAGACATACCTATCGAGTATGAATCTCCCTTTGTCCGTGGAAAAGAACTTTACAGCCAAGATCATCGGTACGATTGTTCCAATCAGGATCATGACTATGTTTTCTATAAGAAAGTCGCTCATAAGAAGTGTTGCCTTTGTCATCGGGGGGAGATCGATATTGAACTTTCTGAAGAGGTTTGCCGTTGCGGGAAAAATGTATCCCACGTAATAGACGACAGCCCCAAAAAGGACGACTAAAGTCACGATAGGAGTAATCAATGCACTCTTCAGGTTCTTCTTGAACTCCACCTGACGCTCGAGGAATTTCGCCGTGCTCTCGTAGATGTCAGCCATATTACCACTCTTTGAGGCGAGACCGAGCATATGTGCGGTGAACCTACCAAGCACAGCTTCATGCTTGACGAAGGCCCGCTCACTATCCTTGCCCTGCTTAAGCTCTGCGTTGATGTCCTTAATTGCTTCACGTAGCGTTCGGTTCGTGATATCATTCGCCAGAAGCTGCATAATCTCGTTGAAAGGAAGCTTCTGCCTTATCAGATCGGCACTCACCCGAACAAACGTGACGATCTCCGCGGCAGGGGGTTTTGATCTGAAGTTTACCCAGCGCTTTTGAACACGAATAACACGGTAACCCATCTTCTGAAGAGCGTCCTGCACTTCTCCTTTTGTGAATGCTTTTTGCTCACCAACGACTGGCTTCTCTGTACCTCGCTGAACCTTGTACACCCAATTGGAGCGAGGAACCACGTGTAAGAGCTTGAAATTCCGTTGCTTCGCCATTTGGGATGCTTTGCGCTTGGCGGCTCTGGTCGACTCCGCCTCGAGGATCCCTTGTACTGGCTTGCCAGTCGTTGTAACACCTTCTATCTTGAATTCAGCCATAGCGTGTCATCTCCATAGTTGGGTTGCATAACTAACGCTCTGAGCACTCACTCTTCGAACACATAAGGGGTAGTCTCCCCCGTTGAATCACCCTAAGTCTCACTAGATCCCCCACCTAGCAAAACAAGTGGACAACAAGGGGAGGTACCCCCGTGTACGACTTCCCCTGCGACGCTAGTTCACCAAATTGTCAAATGCCTACTTAACACTTCGAGGTATGACGATTTTCTGGGGGGATTATCATCATCCCTTGACATAGCACTAATTGTTTGCGACTTGTAAAATACTATCTCCACCCGTAACGGTCATAGTCACTTTAACAGGATTTTCTCCATCGTTACCAATTTCTGTCCCTTCACCAATTATTATTATCGCTACTGTACCTCCAGGCGCCGGGTCGGGGGTAAGTGTGTATTCTCCGTTTGCATTGACTGGCTTGCTCGTTAATTTCGGGAGCGTAAGCCCCCCAAAGGAACTCGCCCCTCCTCCAAGCGATGCCGGACTGCGGTAGTATTTCTGCGCCCGGGCAGCAAGATTCACGAGATCGTTCGAGATTTGATCTCTATTGGTAGCTGCGGACTGATCCTTGAACATGAAAATACCGATCGCTACCATGATCCCAATGAGAACCACACCGACGGCAATTAATAGTAACTGTTGTGTTCCCATAATTCATCTACAAGACGAGTATCAAAAAAATGGGCTCCCGGTTCTCGCGGAAGCCCTTCCTGTTCCTTCTCCGCTTAGTTGTTGAAGACAACGTACGAACTATCCGACAAGACGGTCATAGTAACCGATATAAAGTTACCGTCATCCCCATCTTCTGTTCCAGTGCCATCAAGCACAATCTGCTGGGCTGCAACAGACGTGAGCACGTAAGTGCCATTGGCATTGATTGGCTTCGTGGTCAAGCTCCCAAGCACCATACCCGTGAAAGTACCTTGGCCTCCACCCAATGCAGTCGGGCGACGATAGTACTGTTGCGCACGAGCCGAAAGGTTCACAAGATCATTTGTGACCGCATCCCGATTTGCAGAGATCGCGTTATCCTGGAACATCGTGATGCCGACCGCTACAGCGATACCGACGACGATCACCCCAAGGATGATTAACAAAAGTTGCTGCTGTCCCATAGTGTAGCTCCTTTATGGTGTTAAATGATTATGATTTACTTGGGGAGATTTCTTTTACATGATGAAGTTAGTTTCAAGGGCCATGCCAGAGAAGCAATCCACACAAATACCTGCACGCACAGCGATTTTCGAGACTTCCATCTTTTCCCAGGTAAAATGTAAATTCTCCAGTGTCATTATTTCCGCCACAATCCTACTGACACCATTAATCATTTGTTGTATTGGCAATAACTTCTTCGATCGTCGATAAACCCTTCTTAATGAGGTCAAGACCTGATTTGCGCAAGGTCACCATCCCGTGCTTCTGTGCTGATTGTCGTAGAGCATCGAGATCGATCCTCTCCCCACTCTCTGTGATGATATCTCGTATCTCCTGTGTGAAATATAACGTCTCGTGAATGGCTGTGCGGCCTTTGAACCCCCCCACACAACTTATGCAGCCAACGGGTTTGAAGAACGTCGTTGTGTCCGCCTCTTCCTGGCTAAAGCCAGAGCGTGACAACACATTATCGCTCACATTGGTTAGAGGTTCCTTGCACCGCTCACACAGTTTCCGGACCAAGCGTTGAGCAACTACAACATTGAGCGATTGAGCAAGAAGGAAAGGCTCAATACCTATTTTGAATAACCGGGAAACTACACTTGGTGCATCGTTTGTGTGGAGTGTTGTGAATGTAAGGTGCCCTGTATTGGCAAGCTTGACCGCTATATCTGCCGTAATGCGGTCACGTATCTCACCGACCATTACGATGTCCGGATCATGACGCAATATCGCGCGGATCGCATCGTCAAACGATAGCTTATGGTTGAGCTTGACTTGTCGCGCTCCTTCCTGTAGATATTCAACCGGGTCTTCGACTGTAATTGTGTTCAATGTCGGCTTCATCACCGTTCGCAAAGCTGCAATCAGCGTGGTGCTCTTTCCACATCCAGTTGGTCCAGTGAGAATAACCATCCCATGGGGTTTGGAGATCGCATCCTTAAAGACCTTGAGCGAGTACTGATCGAACCCGATCGTTGAAAGACTCACTGAGGCATCTGCGTCCTTCAGAATGCGGATTACCACGGATTCGAACTTGGTACCAAGCTGTCGGGAGAATATTGGCAAAATGGACATCCTAAATCGAATTATCTGATTGTCTACGACCTTTTGAGCAGAGCCATCTTGCGCAGCCATGCGCTCGAACCGATCTAGATTCATAGCGCGGCCTTTCACCACTGCAACAACCGCCTCAGCGCGCGCGTCTTCTATTGTATACCATGAATTCAATTGTCCGTCGATCCTGAACAAAATCTCCGTTCTCCGAGTAGTTTTGGGAACTACATGAATATCACTGGCACCAACCCGGACAGCATCTGAAAGTATGTTCTCCATCAACCCAACAAGCTGGTTGCGGTTGATTTCCATCTCCAACACGCCTTCAAGTTCAGCATCGTCCTCGTCGAACAGGGCGTCGCCCTCAATCGCGCTGAGTGATTGCTGCTTGTCGAGCGTGATCTGCCGCCACAGCTCGGCCCAGTCCTTCTCCTTCATATAACAAATCTCAAAGCGCTTGTACGGAAAGGAGCGAGCGACATCGTACACAATACGATCTGAGGGATTTGGAGTGACAACCAGAAGCTTATCTGGTTGATTTTCGGCCGTTTCAAAAGGGATCACATTGTGTTTTGTTGCAAGCCGGTAGATTGATTCCGGTAGCTCAGCAAGAAGCTTGTTCACCTGAGACGGAGGGAACCTCTTGGTGTTGCGATCATAAAAATCGATAATACGAAATGAGTAAAACTTAGCCACCTCGTCGTGCAACAGCTCGCGTGAAACGTCGAATTCATCAATGAGAATGTCGATCACACTCTTCTTCCCTCTGTCTTTAGACTCGTTCCTCCAGGCAGAGGCTCGAGTGGCAATCTCCTCCGAAATAACCTTCGTCCGAACGAGATGTTCGAGAAATGAATTGACAAATGGTTTGGCACTCCTTGCGGTGTCGCCTGAACCATCGGCAGCAGACCGCGACGTTTGTTCCTCAGATCCAAGCATAGATTGGGAAGGCTCAAATGTATCTTGGGAAGACACCAAAGTTCTCCTTTTCTAGGTTTAGTCCACGGTGGCAGGCCACAGCTGATGTGACCGCGTAAGCACCATCAAATGGGACCTGTTTGATTGACGACTCTCAATTTTTCAATCAAATCGACGATAGTTTCAACCGGCGTCGTCTTATTGAAAAAAAAGTCGATCTCGGAATTGACAACGACATTGCGTGTTTGCTCATCATCGTAGCCTGAGATGAAAATAAAAGGAACATCCCGTGCGTCTGTGAATTCTCGAACATAGCTATGAAACCTCGTCCCATCGAGCGTCGGCATGAACACATCTGAGATGATAAGGTCTACTTTCTCTATCTCAAGAAATTCACGGGCCTGCTTTCCATCTTCGGCAACAAAGACTTCGTAGCCATAGTCCCTAAGCAATTGCGCCATCACATCAAGGAAGCCCTTGTTGTCGTCAACGACCAAGATTCTCATGAGTGTCCTCGTGTTTGGGAATGCAGATTTTTTACTTTGCCCGCTCAGATAGAACAAAGGCTACGCCAACATGCTACTATTTGAAATGGCTCCAAAACGCTCAGTAATAGAGGGGATTAGATGTAAGATTTACATGTTTGCGGCAGAATTGACCTAGGCTTGTCTGGACCTGTTTCAAGCGGGAGCTGGTAGAGGAGCAAACAAAAAATTCGAGCAAGGAGTAGCGCTTGTGCCGAATAACAACTATGAACTGGCCACGATTTGTTATTATTGTTGCACTCCCTATCCTATTTCCCCTGGTAGAGTTCCATCCGGAAAGCGGCAATCAAATCAAGACTTAGAGACACTGGTACAACCGAAATTGGAAGGTTAAAATCCAGCGCGCGTGCAGCAGGAGTGTGGGACGACTGCGATACTAGGACGCGCAAACGGTGTACCGATAAGATTCACACTTGTCGGCAAAGAGAAGAATTTCCGGAGGAGGGCCAGCAGAGATTTGAGCAGATCAAAGAATCCAGCAACGGCACCAAGTCGTCTGCAAAAGTAGTTCTCAACACTTTGTTTCTTCGGAGCATTGATTACAGAAATTGATGTATACGTGTTCCACACAGGAACCGGACAACTATGTGCGAGTGAGTGCGAGAACCGGAAAAAGGCACGACTGCCCGATTAAATCAAAGCCTTATCAAACCTGAATTAACACACAAAAGGAGACTTATGTACAAATACATTGGACTTATCCGCGAGTTGCGTGATGTGTTCGTGACAGTTTTGGCAATCACTGTACTTTGCTATGTAATCGCCGCTCTCGCAACGTAACTTAACTGATAAATTGATTTACTTGTCCCCCTCTTGTCCCATCCTAAGGACAATTTGCCCTTTCGCAGCATCACCGTTTTCCTCTCTCAAGAATCAACCAAAGTCGAGGCGAACGCGATTAGACACTGCATGAGCTCGCTTGTTTAACCACAGTATCGAACGTGTTGGGAAGGTTTCAAACCGTGTGTACAGAAACACCACTTTAAGAATCCACGTCGTTCATAATCTCACCTTAGGACTAGAGCCATTAATTCTACTCATCCACGATTGTAAACTCTGAATCAAGCCTTCACCCCTCCGAAAAACCAGCCGTTGATATCCTGCGAATCTCTACGAACAGGATCATTGGAAATCAAGACTAGTAGTCCGAGGAAGGATGTTAAGATTGGCTCAATTTCCGACAATTTGTTGCGCCAATATGTAGTGAGGCGGTTCACGACTGGGAAACCCATTGAGTAGGAAGATTACCCTTATGCAGAGGCCCGAAGCGGGGGATTTGGGCGTTGGCATCAGAGTGTTTGGAGAGTGGTAAACCCAAATGAGGTTCTGGAGTGGGCCCTGTAGGCCTCCCTCCAGTACTGATATAACACAGAAACCGGAAGAATCACCGATTTTTGAGGTAGTTGAATTTCCTTTGTGAGGGGAATCGGGAGGCGCTTAATAAGCTGGGCTCCTTTTATTTTTTTCCACATGGGCGATCTGTCAGGGACATGTGGCGTAAGGGATTTGATCGGGAAAGCGCTACAAGGGGAAAAGACTCTAGTGCAGATCAGTTGCGCGTAGGATTTGTTAGAGGATTCTTGTTCGTTTTCGTGTGCGATCAGGGGTCAAAAGGAACTAGTGTAGACTTGTTGGCGACTTTTTCTTGATCCTCGAGTTCAATCACGGGTCAGCATCGGTGGTGGCATGAGAGCCATACTTAGGGGAGCTTGGAGACGTGGTGAATGCACATACAAAGACTAGCTCGGCCTTCATAGTTTGGGGTGAACTACTAATCTGACTCCTGATGGCCAACTAACACAGGAATCCATAATAAAAGATTCCTCCTGAAAAACACCCCACCCCTAGTGGCAAAGGAGACTCCCCTATACGGTAAGAGACTATCATGAATAATATATATCCACACAGGGAAGGCTGTGATTACGTGTGCAGGTTCAAGTCCGGGACAGGGATCACCCTTCATAGAACATGCAAGAATCCCTTGCTTGCTAATCACAGTTGCCAAGAAACTGTCCGAACTTTCACAAAAATTATTGCGAACCGCCATCTTAGCAGATATAAACTGCTCAATTCCAATTCTGCTTAGGCATATTTCAAGTTAAGCCACCTCTTGGCAGCTACCCACTCAAGCATGCTAGGCAACTGCTTGAGAGATTGGAAAAAACGTTACTTTCGAACAAACCAAAATCCTCTTGCGGTGGCTGACAGTTTCCGGTTGGATTCCAAGATATATTAAGTTACTTCTTCACAAAAATTGACATTTCCATATCAAAATCGAAAGGAGCTCTAATGCGAGAATCCATTAACAATCTAAATATTGTAGAGTCCTTATTTCACGCAATCAAATTCAATGGCTCTATGATTAAACTCTTAGCCGCATTGATGTGTGTTGTTTTCGTTTCAACAGGCTTTGCAGGAAAAAAGACCTGGTCTGGGACCACGAGTTCCGACTGGACATTGGGCTCCAACTGGGTTGGCGGTAA
>JAPUKJ010000141.1 GCA_027295705.1 Ignavibacteria bacterium
TTTCCAATATTGAAAGGAAAGATGTACACGTAACCGTCGCCGAAAAAGTCAAAGAGCTGTGCCTGAGATTCCCATTGTATGCGGAACTAGCAACAGCATAGAGAACCTATACTGGCCACATATTGCGTCAGACTTCATGCCGGGTGCCAATTCCTTTCATTCCTGAGTTATCTCAATGACGAGTCCATTCATGAACAGGGATACTACATGGGTACAGCGCTAAGCAACTTCTCGGTGGAGTTACACCACGAAGACGAGATACTCTAAATAAACTAGTACCCGCCCCAAGTGAGCGATGATCCGAGAAAAACTGGGGATAATGCACTGGAGAACGACGAACCCGAAATGTCGTTCCTCGAACACCTCGAGGAATTACGCTGGCGAATTATCCGTTCGCTCCTCGGGATTGTTGTTGGGGCAATCATATGCTGGATCTTCATAGATCAGATAATGAACGAAGTACTCCTGCAACCTGTGCTGAAAGTTAACAGCAATCTTGCACCTGGAGAGCAACCTATAACTTTACAAAACCTAAAGCCGTTTGGCCAGGTGCTCCTATACATGGAGGTAGCATTAATCGGTGGGGTTATTATCGCAATTCCCTACCTTTTGTATGAAATCTGGGCCTTCATTGCACCGGGATTACTGCTCAAAGAGCGGAAGCACGTTTCGTCGATCGTTATTTTCTCATCATTCTGTTTTCTTGCAGGAATCGCTTTTGCCTACTTCATTATGATGCCAACGGCCATGAAATTCTTTGCTGGATTCGGAACTACAGAAATTGAAAACAACATCGCTATTGACGAATACATGAGCTTCGTTATCAGCGTGATGCTGGGAGCTGGACTGGTATTCGAACTGCCTATGGTTTCATGGTTTCTTTCGAAGCTTGGCATCCTTACGCCGGCATTCATGCGCCATTATCGCCGGCACGCCATCGTTATCATCCTTGTCCTTGCGGCCATACTCACACCCGGTACTGATCCTGTTAGTCAGATCCTCTTGGCGATACCCTTGCTCTTGCTGTATGAGCTGAGTATCGGCATCTCAAAGATGGCGTGGCGCAGTAAGGAGAAGAAAGAAAACGACCTCTCAACGTAATCACAACTAGTTTACTCCCGGGGCAATCTTGGACCTCAAAGAAATAGCATCCCCAATACAAGACCACCTAGAATCATTCAACCACGTTTTCCGGCGATCGATTCGCTCCAAGATTGGCTTAGTCGATCTGGTTGCAAAGTACATCATTCGACAAAAAGGCAAGAAAGTTCGACCCATCCTCGTTCTTTTGAGTGCCGAGGCCTGCGGCGGCATTAACGACAAGACGTACCGGGGTGCAACACTCGTGGAAATTCTGCACACCGCTACCCTAATACACGATGATGTAATTGATGATGCGGATACGCGCCGGGGCTTGGCTTCCATCAACGCAGTATGGAAAAACAAGATAGCCGTGTTGATGGGAGATTATCTTCTTGCAAGGGGTTTGCTGCTCTCTCTTGACAGCGACGACTTTAAGTTTTTGAAGATTACTTCAACTTCTGTTCGCCGCATGAGCGAAGGTGAAATCCATCAAATACAGAAGAGTAGAAAGCTTGACATGGATGAGGAGACTTATCTGAGGATCATCGGCGACAAGACAGCATCTCTCCTCTCCACGTGCTGTGAGATTGGCGCATCAAGCGCATCGGGGGATCCAGAGAAGCAACGTCTCTTGAAGGTTTATGGCGAGAATGTCGGTCTGGCATTCCAAATACGTGATGATCTTCTTGATTATGTAGGACGCAGGTATATCACTGGCAAACCGACTGGACTTGATCTCAGCGAGAAGAAACTTACCCTACCGCTCATCCATTCGTTCACCAAAGCAACGAAGCGCGAGGAGAGGGAGATTCTCTCGATGATCAAGAACGGAGGAAAGAAAATGAAAGTAGCCTATATCGTCGATTTCGTGACGAAACATGGGGGGCTAGAGTACGCAGCCAAAAAAGCACATCATTTCGCGTCCATTGCGAAAGAGCAGCTTTCCTCACTCCCTGATTCAACGAGCAAAGAAGCTCTTGTTGAGTTTGCGGATTTTGTTGTGAAAAGAGAGAAATAGCAGAAGTGGTTACCTACTCTCCGCCTGCGGCCTGATGGTTAGGACGGGGCAATTGGCATTCCGGACAACCCGTTCAGCGGTGCTGCCAAATAGCATATGCTCAACACCCGTATGGCCGTGTGTTGCAACAACGATCAAATCAACATTCTGCTCTACTGCCTCCTGCAGGATTTCCTGATGTGGTTTACCGGTGCGCACACCAGAGAAAGCCTTCACCCTATCACCAATCTCATCTTCAATCAGGCTTTTAAGCTCCTCAGCACTCTTCGTGCTCAACTCCTCCTCGACACCTGGAAAGACTACCTGACCGAAGCCCAGATCTGCAGGATAGATTGTAGGCTCAACAACGTACACCAAATGGAGTGACGCGCCAAACTGCTCCGCCATCGGGACGGCGTAACGAAGGGCGTTCTTCGAGTGGACGGAGAAATCAATAGGGACCAGAATTCGCTGGATGCTAAGCTGTGACTTCTTAGCGCGACGGACTTTAGAAATTCCCCGTACCCGCTTCGCCCTGCGTTTTCTAGATCGTGAGGTGTGCTTCATGGAGTGTCTCCTTAATAGATCGGCTATCATTATGACTTGAAACATGTAGCCAGGAATTTCACTCACTCTAGGCTAACTAATAAGGGCATTGGTCAATCGTTGTAGACAAACTTGAGCCAATTATGACAATCGTTTCCGTTCTTCACAATATCGAAGAACATTCTCTGCAGTTTCATTGTGATAGGACCTGGTTTGCCATCTCTTACCTTAATGCTATCAACGGAACGGATCGGTGTTACCTCAGCAGCGGTGCCAGTGAAGAAAAGCTCATCTGCAATATAGACCATTTCACGAGGGATGTCCATCTCTGTCACCTTGTATCCCTCATCTCGCGCAAGTTGAATTATGGATGCCCGAGTAATACCAGGTAACAAGGAGGATGATAGTGGCGGGGTAAGAATCTCACCATCCCTGACGGCAAAAAGATTCTCTCCGGTCCCCTCACTCAAGTTACCGTCGACATTGAGTGCAATGGACTCAGTAAATCCTGCTTTGATTGCCTCAACTTTCATGAGCTGGGAAATAACGTAATTTCCGCCGGCCTTTGCCATAGCCGGAAGGGTGTTCGGAGCCGGGCGATTCCACGTTGAGATACACACATCGATACCTTTGGAAAGTGCATCGGGTCCAAGGTAGGTTCCCCATTCCCACACAGCAATGCTAACGTCAACAGGACATCCGAGCGGGTTTACACCGACATCACCGTAACCTCTGTAGACAATTGGACGGATATAACAAGATTTCATCTTGTTTGCGCGAATCGTTGTAAGGATTGCATCTTCAATTTCAGTCTCAGAGTATGGAATCTCTGTGCGGTAGATCTTCGTGGATTCAAACAGCCGGCGAAGGTGACCATCGAGACGGAAAATCGCTGTCCCTTTTGCAGTTTCATAGCAACGAATTCCTTCAAACCAGCTCGAACCATAATGAATGACATGAGAGAGTATGTGAATCTTTGCATCGACCCAATTGATGAGCTTTCCATTCATCCAAATCTTATCTACTTTGTTAACCGGCATTGCGTAACCTCATTTGCTTGGTGAACGTATGTCTAACCTTTTTGTGATCAATTTATGGGCAACTCATATATGCGGTAAGTCTTGGTCTTTTCGCCACCCATCAATTCCACACCCCGATTCATCATCAAGTTGTCCTCGAGCACCCAGCTAGCCTCACCTCGAGGATACCCTTTGGCAACGCCTCGGCGGCCAGTCTCATAAAAAAGGAGACCGCCCACACCCGAATTCAGGTATTCAGGAAGCACTCCGAGAATGACAATGCGAACACTATCAATCCTCTTCTTGAAAAGAAGGAGCCTGAAAAGACCCGGTATCAGGTATCCTCTCTTATTATCTTTAAGTACTATGTTAATATCTGGCAAAGTCATTCCAAAACCAATTGGATTCCCTTTCAGCTCAGCAATAATGACAAGATCCGGATCAACGATCCAACGCAAGTCCTTCGCCATATAGTGGAACTCTTCATCCGTCAGTGGAACCTCCCCCCAATTTCTCGACCAAGCTTTGGTATAGAGCTCGTGGATCTTCTTAATGTCGTTCCAAAAATCTTTCATGTTCAGGGTGCGAATCACCAACCCTTGACGTTTCTTGACCGCTTCAGAGAGCCTGACAAGTTTCTCTGAAAACACTTTATCTTTCTGTAAAGCGTAGGCGAACAGATCTCTTGCCTTCGTGAATCCATAGCTTTCAAGGAGCTGCTGATAGTACGGCGGATTATAAGGCATCAACACAGCTGGCGGCTTGTCGAATCCCTCCACAAGCAGTCCATACTCGTCATTAACCGACGGACTTGCAGGTCCACGCATCGCAGTGACACCCCTAGTTTGCAGCCACCCTCTTGTACTATCAAACAAAGCATTCGCTACCCTCTGATCATTAATGCATTCGAGAAAGCCAAAGAAACCGATATTCTCGCCATGCTCCTTATTGTGGTTATTGTTGACAATTGCTCCGATACGTCCTACGACTTCGCCATCACACTCGGCAAGAAACAACTGCATCTCTGCATGCTTGTAGAATGGATTTTTCTTCTTGTCGATGACCTTCTTTCGGTCAGTGATCAGAGGTGGAACCCAGTTCGGATTCCCCTTATACACCTTCCACTGAAACCAGATGAACGCCATCTCTTCCTTCTTTGTATGGATTGGACGGACCGTGATGTTGTTGTGCATCATCAAATCCTGCACTCCCTAATCATGGCACAGTCGAACCCCCGAAGCTCTCAGAGATCCTTTCATTTGAACAGTTGGGGGAATAACAGACGGCGTCGCACCTTTCATCAGGAATATGGTCGAAGTTTTCACTGTTCCTGAGTCAAAAGGTCTACAGCAATAAACGATGTCACGACCTCAACCCTAAGTGTTCACAAGAACACATCAGGTAGGAAGGGCACTGCTACAGGATCGCGACGGTTCGCGGCCGAAGAACGATGAATGGAGAAACTCATTGTATGATGCCGAGCTTTTTCCCGATAGTGCCAAAGGTCTCGAGAATCTTGTCAAGATGATGGTCTTCGTGAGTGGCCATATAACTAGTCCGCAGCATTTGCATACCGTTGGGTACCCCGGGGCTTATGAACGCATTTACGAACACACCGGCATCGAAAAGGGCACGCCAGAAAATAAAGGTAGTCACATCATCGCCAATGATAACAGGAACAATAGCAGTCTGCCCATCAATCACTTCAAATCCCATGTTCTTGAATCCCTTGCGCATTTTGTCCGAGTTCGCTCTGAGTCTCTTGATCCGATCCGGCTCATGTTTCACTATGTCAAGCGCAGCTAGCGCCGCCGCCACAGCCGCCGGGGTCGGACTGGCACTGAAAATAAGTGCAGGCGCATGATGCTTCAGGTAATTTATAACCGACCTGTCAGCTACCACAAACCCGCCGAGCGATGCGAACGTCTTGCTAAATGTCCCCATTATCATATCGACTTGCTTTTCAAGCCCGAAATGGCTGGCTGTTCCTCTTCCTCCCTTTCCTATGACGCCGACTGAGTGAGCATCATCTATGAGGATTCGTGCATTGTGTTGCTTGGCCACCGGAACAAGATTGGGGAGGTCAACAATCGTACCTGTTGTGCTAAACACTCCATCAGACACTATTAGCTTGGGAACTTCCAAGGGAAGTTTTGAGACCACGCGCTCAAGATCCTGCATATCATTGTGTTTGTACCGCACGAAATCAGCAAATGCACCTTTCGCCATCAAGTTGCCGGCAACTATGCAGGCATGATTGTCTCGGTCCGAAATGACATATTCACCTTTCTGCACGAGCGTCGGAATGATTCCTTGAGCTGTTAGATACCCCGTGGTATAAAGGAGGCATGCTTCCTTTTGGAAAAAATCTGCGAGACGCTCTTCAAGCTCGATGTGAAGATCGAGCGTTCCGGTGAGGTATCGTGAACCGGAGCAACCAGTTCCGTATTTCTCCACAGCCTTGATTGCAGCTTCCTTAACGCGAGGATCCGCCGTCAGGCCATGGTAGTTATTCGAACCAGCCATGATGACCTTCCGGCCTTCGATAGCTACGACTGGTCCTTCATTTTCTTGAATCGGTCGAAAATAGGGATAGTACCCCATCGCTTTAACTTCATCCGCTCGCGTAAACGACCGGCACTTGTCAAATAGATCAGGGGGCTTTGTTTCTACTTGAGTCGCTGGATGCCGCTCCTCAATTCTTTTTTCACGTATTTGATTAGCAGCGTTTCTCATCTCGTGCGCCCAGGATCATCACTAAGGATTCATGTTTGATTATCAAGAATGTTTTCAATATACTTGAACATACCTCAAAAGTCAATCTAAATTCTCTCACCTATTCTCTCATTCTTTTGTGAAAGCATTAGTTACAGGAGGCACTGGCTTCATCGGTAGCCACCTTGTAGAATATCTTCTGAAGAAAGACTATTCGCTGCGCTGCCTCATCCGCAAATCAAGCAGCACAAGTTGGCTGAATGGGTTGTCTGTGGAATTTGTTTATGGAGATCTTTTCGACAAGCAAGCACTCGATGATGCGGTCAGCGGCGTCGACTACGTTTTTCACGCGGCGGGTTTAACAAAAGCAAAGACAAAACAGGAATACTTCCTAGTAAATGCCACTGGGACGAAGAATATCTTGGATTCGCTGCTCAGACACAACACCACCATTAAACGATTCGTTCTCATCAGCAGTCAGACGGCCGTCGGTCCAAGCGACAGTAAAACCCCCATCACAGAAGAAAGAACGCCACGACCTATCACGTCATACGGGAGAAGCAAATGGGAGGCAGAACAGGAATGCCTAAGAGTATCCGAGTCTCTGCCCATAACCATTGTGAGGCCACCTGCAGTGTACGGTCCGAGAGATAAAGACATCTTCGAATTCTTCAACACTATGAGCAAGGGCCTGCAGCCGATGGTTGGCTTCAAGGAAAAATACCTCAGCCTCATTCACGTGAGTGATTTAGTGCGTGGGATCGTACTATCTGCAGAGTGTGCAAACGCCCGCGGAAAGACATATTTTATATCAAGCAAAGATGTGTATGGATGGAAAGAAGTTGGGGAGGTATCTCGATCAGTACTGGAACGGAAAGTGGTGCGTCTGCGGATTCCAGAGACAGGTGTCTATATCGTTGCTGCATTCGCAGAGTTGTTTGCTTTTTTCAGCTCAAAACCTTTCCTGCTCAACTTTGAAAAGGCCCGAGACATGGTGCAGGATTACTGGACATGCGATTCGTCCAAGGCCAAGCAGGACTTTGGCTATGAGCAGGAAATCTCCCTGGAGGAAGGAATTCGAACCACGGTTCAATGGTACAAACAACACGGCTGGCTGTGACAAATACCGAGCCTCAATTTTAAGGAGCACAGCCGCAATGAAGACTATGACATGTTCAATTTTCGTTTTAACGATATCAACACTCACAAGGGGGTTAGGTCAGGAACACGCGGAGGAGCCTATCGAGGCCAAAATGGAGCACCATTTTGCAATCAAAGAGCTGGATTCACTCCATGACATACTCCATCCACTCGTCGACGACGCGCTTCCAGACAAAGACTATGAAGCAATCCGGAACCAACTGGACAAATACTTGAGTACGCCACTCGCGATCGATAAGGCATCACTGCCCGAAGAATATGCATCCAGGGATAAGGAATTCAAAGAGCTAAGTACGCTATTGATCTCTGAAATCAATAACCTTCATGAAATGGGTGCAAAGCCCGATGAAGAGATGTTCGAAGCAAAGTTTGAAGAGATGCACGAGACATTCGAGACACTTGCTCACATGTTGATGTGAGACACTCGTTTTGCACAACTTGACTTAGCATCAGGGGTTTGGTATATTTCATGTTGATCGCGGGGTGGAGCAATTGGTAGCTCGTCGGGCTCATAACCCGAAGGTTGCAGGTTCAAGTCCTGTCCCCGCTACAATGGGTACCTACAAATTCCGATGGTTTGATCAAGGCTGTCAAAGCCGGATTCACCATCGGAATTTTTGTTATTGCGCACCTAGCAACTTTTCTCTCAGGGTTCACCTCACACCTAAGACGACCTGCCTGACCATCTCTTTCTTCTCTTGAAGGGGTGCCTGCTTGAATCTCTTCTCAAAGCCTACAAAAAAGGAAGCTGCCAGTTTGGAGGCTTCTCTTGGATCAACGCCTAGCTGCTAGACGACCCTCAGCTGCAAGGCTGTCCTCTTCAATTCAGTGTTACTGTAATCTTGGTCGCTTCGGCTCGTAGTAACATACCGACCCTTTTCATTTTTTCGCGAGTGGAAAAATTGGGGGATCTTTGTTTCCAACACACAGCAAACGATTCGGGTGCCTAAATCTGACGCCCTTATGGAGTTCCTTTTTGACCCCTGAGCCTAACCGTGAGCCTTGAGCAGCCGAACCCCGACCCAAATGCCGAGGTCATTCCCGTTAGGGCGCATAATTGGGTTACACTTCCAGCAACACTGTACTTTGTAAAAGAGATGAACTAAAGTCTACCGAAAAATTTGAACTGAAAAACGCCTGGAAGTTGGCAATTTCATCAATTTGTTGGGCTGTTTTCAGAACGATTTGTTCTATTCACCGTTTGAAAATCTAATTTTATCTCCAACTAGATAGCTTGCTAAGAGGACCAGGGAGTGTTGGGTTTGGGAACTAACTCATCATCTACATAAATGGCTTCAACTCGTTCATCATAGAAACAGAATAAATCCTTAACTTTGGGACATTCAAGAACAGGGTTTGGATACCCCCATACTATATT
>JAPUKJ010000142.1 GCA_027295705.1 Ignavibacteria bacterium
GCAAAATTGTACAACAGATCCATGTGAGGACGTGCCTCGCGCTCGAATTCACGCTGTTTGTTGGGTGCCTTAACAATTGGCATGTAGGTCTCCGGGGTCGCTTCCTGAAATTCTCGAGTTGTGTTCAAAAATGTACAACAAACAACTTCGATTTTCAACCCGTTACGAAATGGGGTCAAATACCTGCTACGTTATTAGGCGCCCATTTTCCAAGTTACACTGTGGGGTAGTAAAGCTGCAGTTTGTCAAAAAGATCTTCCAGGGATAAGACCTGTTCTGAAGCGAGCGTCGTAGATGCAAGTCTTCTTCCGTGCCCATCGACTATCTGAAGGCCTGCATAGACGCTAAGGTCACCTATATCTTTTACAGTAACAACCGGTCGGGCCAAATTCCCACCTGGATTCTTCACAGGCCTATTGTGTTTTGGTTCAAGACTCAGTCCAATCTCAACAGGGTGAGACCAACCCTTTGGATGTTCCATCACAATATTGCGAATGATAATATCATAAACATTTTTCCCGTTGGCCTTGAGATGAAAATAGTAGTCGAGGTCAACATCCTGATAGGAGCCGTTACCGATCGCGTGAACAGCCGATAGGATCGCAACATAATTAAGCTTGCGAATGAAGACCTTCTTTCTATCGTTGGGCCAGTGGCCTGACTCGAGAAGTAAAGTGCTCGTTCCCCAGCCCAGCATATTCTCGCCGAATGCGCGCGGCTCAAATGAGTCATCATATGCTGCTATGTGACCTTCGATAAACTGGTTCAGCGATCTGACAATCAGTGCTGCTACGCGCATCGCACGCAGCCGCGCACGCGGCGTCGTCTTCCTCTCATCCAGCGCCGGAGCAAGCAACGCAACAGCAGTCACTGCCTTTGAATTCCCGACTGTACCAAGTTCCTGGTCGTGCAAATTAAATCCGAATATTGGCCTTAGGCATCGCTGGGCGTTCCGAAGAATACGTGCCTCCGGTGTCGCAAGAGAACGCGCATCGCGGTTCACGTCGATTTCGACTGCTGTCCTTCGCTCCACGCGTTCAGCACCATCGGGGTTAAGCATTGGAATGAAGTGCAAAGTGGTTCCTGCCAACAACTTTTCCAGCCAGATTTCATTAGAGTTGCGGTGCACCATGAGGTTGAAGATATCCATCAGAGCCAGCGTTCCTGTTGACTCGTCGCCGTGCATTTGCGACCATAACAGGATCTTCCTACTACCCAAACCACATGTGACGAGATTTATGGACCGTCCTTCGAGCGAACAACCCAATTCCTCGATTTTCAGCAGATCGTTGCTTTTATCTGCAAGCCTACGTAACTCCTCAACGATTTCCCTATGCACACAATTCGTTGGTTGGAGATGATCGAGTCTGTATTCTGGATACGTTGAGAAAAGATGCCTTGCTAGTGTGCTGGGGATCATGTGAGGTCTATGGGTACGCCGGAGTGGTATGCATTGCAAGTGGATTCAGGTGAAGACCCTGGGCACAAAATACCAGAGTCCGGTAAATGCGAGGAAAACGCGAGGCAGGCTTCCCCCCAGGATTCTCGATTTTTCAAAGGATCACAAGAACAACAGTGGCTACACTAATTCTGTTTCTCATGCTGCTCCAATGCTTCGAAGTACTTCTTGATCAACTCCTCGTAATCCTTCGCATATCCTTCTTCCATCGCCTTCAGCATATCTTGTCTCAGACGGTTCTTACCTTCCTGCGTTGTCAGATCAAGGTCTGCTGCCGTGCTTCTAGTTATATCTCTTCCAGACTCCGCACTTCGTCTCTTTTCATAGTCCCGCTCCCGCATGGAACGTTGCGAATCAAGCAACCGGGAGAGGATTCTCTCCTGTTTGCGTAGCGTTTCCGGGTTGACGTTTTCCTGAGCAAGATCGGTTTGAACTTCTCTCATATCCTGAGCGATCCGGTTCAAATCTCCCAGCAGTTTGCTCAATTCTCCAGAGTTGGAGGCTTCCTTTGCGAGCTGTTCAAGGGACTTTCTGACCATGCCCTGTTCACCAGCGAGCCGCGCCAATTCTGCAGCCTGCTGAGGGCTCATGCCTCCAAGGTTCTGCGTACCTTGGTTAATACCTTGCTGCATGCCGGTCAAACCCTGCAACCGCTGCATTAATCCTGCCATTCCAATACCCTGTCCACCGCCTTGCATCATCGCGTTCATTGCATTTTGAACTTGCTGAGCAGCCTCGTTAAGTGATCCCATTGCAAAGGACTGTTGCTGCCCGGCTGCCCGCCCATTTCGGCCTCCAAGTGATTGCATTGCATTGTTCATTTCTCGCATAGCATCGCCAATCGACTTTCCCATCTCTGGTGTAATGCCAAACGTTTTTTGAGAAAGATGAGAGAGTCTATCAATGATCTTTCCAAGGTCCCGCATCACCTCCATCTGCTCCTGCGCATTCTCTCGGAATCCCTGTGAGTTCTGCTCTAGACTTTCTGATTCGTTCCTCAGATCTTCCTGTCGCTTCGAAAGCTCGAGGAGGTCTTGCAGCGCTTTCCGCATCTCGTTCACAATTTGCCGTTGCTGGTTTTCTCTCATTGCCCGCTGCATCTGCTGCAACTGCTGCATAAACCGTCCCAGTTTGCCCGCAGCCTGTTTCTGGTTCTGCAGCGCTTGCCGCACCTGTTGCTGCTGCAGTTGTTCACTGATTTGCTCCATCAGTTCAGCTAACTGACTTTGTTCCAAGTTTCTTTTTGCTTCCTTGATTTCAGACAGTGGCATTTCGCTCGGAAATTCTTCCATCTTCTTCTGTAATTCAGCAAGTTCCTCCTGTAGTTGATCAAGCTGATCCTTCAGCTGTTTTTGCTCTTCTGCAAGTTTAGCTAGTTTATCTGCGTCACGCGGGTTCATCTGCGATGTTTTCTTCTGGAGCTCATTCTGTTGCTTCATCAGTTCTTCGGCACGCTTGAGAACTTCATCCACCTTTTGTTCAATTTGAATCCGTTTCAACAGGTTTATTGTCCGTTCAATTCCCCTGCGGAAGGTTTCTTCTGAGAAGTTGAACTGCTGTAAAGCTTTCTTCATCGCCTCTGGATTCATCTGCTGCAATGCTTGCTGCATTTTCTTCATTGCTTCGGCAAATTCAGGCGAGTTCATCTGCTCCATTAATCGCTGTAGCTCCGTGTACTTCTCCAGAGTTTCTCTCGAAAGGAACTGGTGTTTCTCCATCTCGTTCACCATCCGCTCCACCATTTTGTTCACTTCGTCAATCTTCTGCTGAACTGCCTCGTACTTACGCAGTAGTGTCTCCGTTCGTTTCTGTTCCTGCCAATCCATCTTTTTCTGATTCTTCCTTATGTCCTGATGCAGCTCGTCAAGGTCCCTCTTCGCCTCCCGAGCATTCTCCAGGGCCTCCTTCATTTTTTCAATGCTAACATCATGACCTGTGTCAAGGTCGCTGAAAACCTCATCCAGAGATGGCAGACGAAGCGTGTACACTTCACTGCGTGCTGACTTTGGGCCGGAAATATTATCATTATCAAACACTTCAATGTAGTATCTAACCACATCCTCGGGCACAAGGCTCAGGCTCTTGAGGGACCAGAGGTGGGCTACCAACGCTTCAGCGCGCGTACGGTCCACGAGAGGAATATTCATGAAGGAGAATTCTTCGGCAGGCTTTTCATAACGCGACTGAACGAGTCTCTGAGCAAGACGCAACCTGGTAAAACCATAATCATCGGTTATCCGAAACAACATGTTGAGTTGTTCATTCCCCGCTATATCCATGTCGGCGCCAGGCAATTCTATCCGCGCGCTTGGGAACGCATCCGGGATGATCTTCAGCGTGTACTCGATGGGCTCTGTATTGATAATCCCATCGTGATCTTTCAGGAAAATGTGATACGCTCCTTCCTTCCTTAATTCAAAATCGCCTGAAGCTTTCGCTCCGTTCACATTCAAAAACAACTCCGAATTATCATCGAACACAAGTTTCGCTTCGGCAAGATCCTTGTTGGCTTCAATTAAGAAGGCAACCCTCGTGCCTTTAAGGGCCGTTACATCGCCAATATTATTGTCAAGCTGCTTTGCAGAGAGTTTTGTATACGATGGGAACGTAACGCGAAGTTGCAGCATCTTCACAATTGGTTTGTCTATTACGCTCAATGTAAACTCGTCGCTACGGATCGAACCTGAACTCACAAAGTAGCTTGTGGTAGATTTGAGCGAGGTAAATTCATGTCTAAACGTACCGTCTGTCCTTTGTACGAGCTTCTTCTGATCGTATTCGATCTGCCCTGCGGGCTTGCTAGAAAGAAAGACGTGTTGCTGCGGCTGCCCGTTTATCCGAACAATTATGGGGATCGTCTGACCCTTCACAACTTCTTTGTCACCGGGCTCGACAACAAACACAAACGGCACTGGCTCCGCAAATGACTGATTGTAGTTTAGAAGTCGGTACGCAGAACCGGGCAACAGGATAAAAACGAGAATGCCAACGCCAACCGCTACCCCAAGGAACTTGCTCAAACGCCGCGATCGAGAGTAGTCAACAATTGAGTTGAAGTCCAACAATGCCATCTCCTTCCGCACGTCTTCAAACGATGCGTCGATCAACTCTACTGAATAGAGTTGCGTGCGATCTCGCTCATGAAATAACTGGAGGATATTTTCAAGGCGATCTCTCACGTGAGGATACTTCAACCCTACTTTGTGGGCAGTAGAGAGATTGCTTTCGTTTGAAAGGATGCCAAACAACCGGAGAGCCGGTCGCGCAACAAGCCACAAAATCAGACTGGTTCCAAGCAGCAGGAGAAGAAAAAAGATGATGGTTCGTGGGACTGTACCAAGGTACAGTGCTTCCTCAAGAAGAAGGGCGAGGAGAAGCAATCCGGTGAGTACAAATGCGGAGAGCAGCGTTCCACCGATGAGCTCGGCAATGTTCTCCTTCTTTCTCGACGCCGCTAGTCGTGAAGTAATCTCGCCGTATATCTTTGAGGTCACCTGAGTCATTCCTTCAATGCGTCAATGCCCACACGACAATGTTCGTTCCAAACTTCAACGCATCAAGGCGCTTGCGCTCCGGATCGTTATGTACTTGCGGATCGGCCCAACCATCACTGGGGTTGGCTTCGTAGGTATAATAGACAACGAGCCGTTTGTTATGGAAAAGGCCAAATCCCCGTGCGGGCTTCTCGTCATGTTGATGGATTTTCGGAGGACCCTTGGGAAAATCGAACTGACAATGATAAATACCGTGACTGAAAGGAAGCTCAACCAACTCCTGTCTTGGAAAGACCTTTTTCATCTCGCGGCGAAATGCGTTGTCCATGCCGTAGTCATCATCAGCATATAGGAAACCACCGTTCTGAAGATAGGTTCGCAGCCTGTTAACCTCAACTTCATTGAACGAAATATTGCCATGTCCGGTAATGAAGACCAAGGGATATGAATAGAAATTCTCACTTGCAATCTCAACATATTCGTATCTTGCATCCACCTCAATTTTAGTATTCTTTCCAACAAAATTAAGGAGGTTCACCTCTGCTGAGGGATCGTTATACCAATCACCGCCGCCTGAGTATTTCAGACGTGCAATCCTGAAGGCACTTGAAACTTGAGTATGCTGGGCACGGCTTAATTCGGAGAGACCTGTAAGAGCCAGAAGAATAAAGGCAACAATTCTCATCTGCACAATCTCATTTTCACACGCCTGAGGCTTACTCAATCTATTAAACGTAGTTGGAAGACGCAATGGGGACGTGTTGTTACGCGTGCAGGAAGTTCGCAGGGTTGACTTACGGTCCTCCCTTTCAAGAAAAATGGCCCGTCCTGATGCCTTTCATCTATATTGATGGGGAATCAGAACGGACCACTGATGCGAAGCCACCCCTCACCACTGTGAAACCGAGCTTAGTCCATGATCTTTCTGAGAAACGCAGGCTTTTCCGGATCAGCCTTGTCAATCTTTTGCCGATCAGCCTCTTCTTCCCTGTGGTATGGGTTGACCGTAATATCCACACCGCGCCTCACGAACGCCGGCTCATCCAGTTTCTGCAGCTCAGCCGCACCAGTTGGTATGCGATCAATGACGCGAACTGGCTTCCCGGTTCGCATCGGAACCGACGCACCAGGGCGACGGTTAAAGCCCGTTGCAATAACCGTTACCATGATCTCGTCCTTGGCGTTCTCATCCACCACAGCGCCCAGAATAACGTTTGCCTCCCCTCCTGCCGCTTCATGAATAATCTCGGTTGCTTCATCAATCTCTACAAGCGACATCGATGGCCCACCAGTAATATTCACAAGAACACCCTGCGCACCTGAAATGGAAACATCCTCCAGCAGAGGACTTGAGATCGCAGCATGAGCTGCCTCAACCGCGCGGTTTTCACCACTGCTTATACCAGAACCCATCACGGCGTCACCCATCTCACGCATCACTGTACGCACGTCAGCAAAGTCGACGTTGATAAGACCTGGAACGGTAATCAACTCGGAGATCCCTCGTGTGGCACTGTGTAGCACCTGGTTTGCAATGTCGAATGCTTCCTGAAGCGGCGTAGCCCGCTCAACTATTGACAGAAGTTTCTGGTTTGGGATAACGATACATGTATCAACTTGTTTCCTTAACTCCTCGATCCCTAGTTCCGCTTGCGCCATTCGTTTCTTACCCTCACAGTTGAAGGGCCGTGTCACAATTCCAACGACCAGGGCGCCAACGCTCTTGCCAATATTTGCAACAAGCGGTCCACCACCAGTACCGGTGCCGCCCCCCATCCCCGCTGTAACGAACACCATATCGCTCCCGGTCAATGCGCGGGCAATTTCATCACGATCTTCCTCCACCGCACGGTGCCCAATCGAAGGATCCGCGCCTGCACCAAGACCGCGCGTTAGATTCTTACCGATCTGTATCTTGTTGGGCGCCTCACTCCTCTCCAATGCCTGCAGATCACAATTGATAGCGAAAAAGTCAACGCCATGTAATCCTCTTTTGATCATACTATTAATGGCATTGCCGCCGCCGCCGCCAAGACCAACAACCCGAATCTTTGCGCCACGATCGAGGTAGTTGTCGAATTCAATCATTGGTACTTTCTCCTTTAAAGTGGTGGGATGGGTTACATTGAACTTTGTTTTTTTGTCAGTTAGAGCTCGTCAAACCACGCTTTCATTTTCGTCAGAACGCTGCCAACCCCCCTGCCGCTCCTGCCACCTACACTTATGGCCGCTTTGTCCTGATATTTCAACCCGTAATATACCAACCCTACTGCAGTGGAGTAAGTTGGGTTCTGAATTTCGCGAACAAGTCCTCCTGAGAATCCATAAGGAATCCCAATTTTTGCAGGCATACCCAGCACCTCACTAGCTAGTTCAACCGTTCCCTTAATGAGCGCACCCCCGCCCGTTAGGACAACCCCTCCCGAAAGATGCCTAGCGTACCCTGAACGTTTGATCTCGAGCTCCGCAATCTCAAAAATCTCCTCCATGCGAGGTTGGATAATTTGGGCAAGCAAATGTTTGTCTATTTTTATCGGGGACCGTCCACCAACGCCTGGTAGAATAATCGGCTCGTTGTCTACTACCGCTGGAGCATATGCAAAGCCGTGCTCTTGCTTAAGCTTCTCAGCTTGCTCGTTCAGAATTCCAAGGGCTTTGCGAATATCGTCGGTAACTTTCTTACCTGCAATTCCTATGACCGCAGTGTGACGAATTGTTCGTTCTTCAAATACTGCAAGGTCTGTCGTGCCGCCGCCTACATCAAGCAGTGCAACACCCACCTCTTTCTCCTCGTCGCCCAAGACTGCATAACTTGAGGCAAGAGGCTCAAGGACCATGTCACTTATCTGCAATCCCGCCCGCTGCACACATTTGTATATGTTTTGTGCCGCGGTCACCAAGCCTGTGATGATGTGAACATTTGCTTCCATTCGCACTCCCGACATGCCAAGCGGGTCATAGACACCATCCTGTCCATCAATAATGAACTCCTGAGGGATAACATGTATGATCTTCCTATCCGCTGGAAGGGCAACGCGCTTGGTGTCTTCAATCAACCGATCAATATCTGCTTGTTTCACCTCATTATCAGGCCCACTGATGCCGATAACACCGCGGCTCTGAAAGCTCTGAATGTGATCCCCAGCGATACCTACGATCACAGACTTGATCGGTACACCAGACTGGGACTGAGCGTTTGCCACTGCATTGCTAATAGAACTTATGGTTCTATCGATGTGGGTCACCACTCCTCGCATCATGCCATCAGATGGACTACGACCAACGCCTAGAATATTAATTCTCCCGTTCTCATCCGTGCCCGCAACAACTGCACAGACCTTCGTCGTTCCAATATCTAAGCCAATAATAATGTCGTCCATGATGACCCTTTCTCAACAAAGTAAAACGACAAGTGGACCTTACTGCGACATCATCCCAATGTAACAGGATTTATCTTCGCCATCGGAATAAGCCTCTCAGGTGGTGGTCTGCTAAACGTGCTAATCGCTTCCTTTTTGTCAGGCTTCCAACATACAACAACCTGATCGTTGAACCGCAAGTCGACATATTTAAGCTCCTGCGGACCGCGATAGATAACGAACTCCTCCCAAAAGGTATTGAACTTTAGGAGCTTCATGTCAGTATCACCGTGACCGAATATGACCGGTACACCATATTCTGCGGTGTAAAAGACTAGGTTTTTGTCACCATCGATACGTATCTCGGAAATGCGACGGAACAGCCCGTCGCCGATCCCCTGAGCCACAGCTGCAATACCCACTGCCTCCCGGATACTTAACGAGCCGACCTGATTTCCTGGGGTAAAATCAGTCTTATCTAAGGTTCCGGTGATTACTGGAAGATCCATGATATCGCCTGGTTCGGCCGGGGGCAAGATGTATCCCTCATTGTCGAGATAATGAACCCGCCCCACGATGGCCGCCACAATCGGTACACGCTCTACTATGGAAAGAACTATACGATTGGGCACTTCGCGCTTGACCGACACTGACTTGACAAACAGATTTTCATGAACCCTTTCTTGCACTGCGTAAAGGTTAACTTTGAATAAATTGTCACCCTTTTCTATTCCTGCCAAGATCAGAACTTCTTCATCGTCCAGGATTCGATTTCCCTCAACCCGCACGCTTGTAACTTTCAAATCTCGTTTCCAGATATTGGCCCCCACAACAACTCCTAGGAAGCTCGCGATCAGCAACGTCATCAATAGCGTGTGCCATCCAAAACCCTTGTCCGTCTGCCTATTCATCCTCTTTATCTATTGAGTATCATGATAATTCCCACAGCATGTAATCTTCAAAAAACCAATGTTATTCTCCTAAATGAAACTCGATTATCTCTCTCGGTTCTAATTTTGCATACTCAAGCTCTTTATGAACTCTTCACCATATTTCCAGATATCTCCCGCGCCCATCGTTATGATGATATCTCCCTTTTGTTTGATGCGCAGGAGAAAATTGGCCAAATCATCTTTTTTCGGAACATAGTGCACGTGCTTATGGCCGAACCCCCGGGCCGCATTTGCAATCAACTCACCGCTCACTCCCTGGATTGGCTCCTCCCGCGCAGGATATACATCAGTAAGAACAAGAATATCCGCATTGAAGAAAGACCGACCGAACTCCTCATAAAAGTCGCGAGTCCGTGAATACAAGTGCGGTTGAAAAACACAGACAACGCGTCGCTTCCATCCTGATTTCGCACCGGCAAGCGTAGCCTTGATTTCAGTTGGATGGTGGGCATAGTCATCGACCACTGTAATGCCATCGATCTCAGCCTTAACTTCCCATCGACGGAACACTCCCGTGAACTTTTCAATACCTTTCTTCACCTTCTCAAATGGGACATTCAATACCAGCCCGACAGCAATCGCAGCGAGTGCATTCTGAACGTTATGATTTCCAGGGATTTGTAACTTAACGTGGCCGAGGTGTTGACCATCATGTACAATAGAAAATTCCGCTACGTTTCCTTTGTGGATGATATCTACCGCTTGAAGGTCCGCTTGAGTGTTGATCCCATATGTGATGATTTTCTTTTTTATCTTCGAAATGACCTCTTGCAGAACGGGATCGTCAAGACAAAGGATAACGGAACCGTAAAACGGGACTTTACTAGCAAATTGGATAAACGCTGACTTGATATCGTCCAAGTCTCGGTAACAATCAAGGTGATCAATATCCAGTGTCGTTAACACGGCAATTGTGGGAGTAATCGAAAGGAACGCCCGATCAAATTCATCAGCTTCAACGACAATAAAATCCCCCTTCCCAAGGCGTGCATTCGAACCTGCAAGCCCACGCAAGCGCCCTCCAACAATCACCGTTGGGTCAATTCCACCTTCCATCAGCACCAGACTTACCATGGAAGTTGTCGTCGTTTTGCCATGTGTTCCAGCGATCCCAATCCCATATCTTAACCGCATGACTTCGGCAAGCATCTCCGCTCGGCGGATCACGGGTATCTTACGTTTCTCCGCCGCCACTACCTCTAGATTGTCTGTAGGTACTGCAGAGGAATAGACGAGCACATCAACATCCTTGTCAAGATTCTTGACATTGTGGCCGATCCGCACTTTTGCGCCGAGCGATTCGAGACGCTTCGTATTTTCACTCTCCACAAGATCCGAACCAGTTATCGTAAAGCCCTGGTCAACGAGGATCTCGGCAATGCCACTCATGCCGATACCTCCAATTCCAACGAAATGTAACTTCTTAATGGAAGAAAACATTGCAACACAGCAGAAAACGTTGTTAGAGTTTCAACTTTGCTACCTGTCTGTAAACCTCGGCGTCCGCCAACGTCGACGCTTACGCTTCGGCACCTGAGCCGATATACGGTTCATTTCACTAATGAGCGCCTTATCTCGCTCATAACGCCCAACGCGTATGCGAAACACACGGCGGCGTCCTTTCAGCTTGAAGACTACTACTTGGAACCTTCCGCTGGTTCGCACCTTTGCCTCCCTGCCAATATGCATCCACTCGATGTCCTTCGAGTTAATACTCCGCTCATGAAATCGGTTCTTGAAGATGATAGTATCTCCAGCGATGATTAGACGCCTGCGTCTGATGTAATTCAAACCGAGCGTAATAAATGACATCACCACAAAAAGAATGACCACATACATCAGTGGATCGTCATACTCAAACTTTGCTTCCACAAAATTCCCGCGAACGCCAACATAGAGAATGAGCGTGAGAAGGTAGATCAGGGCCGATTGGTAGTAGAAATCGAGCTTGTATTTAAACACTTTCTCTTCTACTGCCATCCCTTATCTTTGCAAGGCCAATCACTGCTTGCGCGATCGTTGCCGCTGCTTTGGGCTTGCTAATTGAAAGCGCCCTTTCAGACATCTGTTTCAGCCGTCCCTGGTCGGCAAGAAGTTCCTGAAGTGTATCAAGCAGTTCTCCGCTCAACGTATTATCCGCAATCATAATTGCTGTACCGCTGTCGACCATGGCTTTCGCGTTTTCCGTTTGATGGTCGGCAGTAGCATACGGATACGGTATCAGCACCGACGGTACGCCCGCCCTTGTTAATTCCGCAACAGTCGTTGCGCCTGCGCGGCACAGAGCTAAGTCACACGCACTATAGGCATACTCCATTCTCTCGATAAACTTGAACACCTTGATGGCGCCTCTTTCCTTCTCAGCCCGATATTCTGAACTAGCTATGATCGTATCATAGTCGTTTTCCCCTGTCTGCCAGATCACCTGTATGTCAGATGCCATCAGGCCAGACAGAATGATAAGCACAGCACGATTAATGGACCTGGCTCCCAAGCTTCCACCGAACACCAATAAAGTCTTCTTTTGCACATCAAGTCCAAAGAAACCTGCCGCCTCAGCTCTTGTAATACTGCCGAGCGTCGCACGCGTTGGGTTACCGCTGAGCTGGACATTGCGAGCCCGCTTGAAGAAGCGTTTTGAGCTCTCGAAGGATATGTGCACCTGATCCACACGTGACGACAAAAAACGAGTAGTAAAGCCGGGATAGCTGTTCTGTTCCTGAATCAAGGTCGGTATTCCCAGAACAGACCCCATGTACACTACCGGGCCACACACATAGCCGCCCGTTCCAACAACAACTGTCGGCCGTAGCCTCCGCATGAGAAGGAATGACTGCATAAGTGCAACGACCAATTTTACAGGAAATAGGAAGATTTCCAGTGTCAATTTTCTTTTGAAACCGCCCACCCAGATCGGGACAAACTTGTACCCACGGATTGGAACAACGCGCTCACCTATTCCACCCTTCGTGCCAACGAACGTAATCTCCGCTTCAGGCTTGATCTTCTTCACTTCGTCCGCAACTGCAACAGCCGGAAACAGGTGCCCTCCAGTCCCCCCACCGGCGAAAAGTATGTTGAGCCGTTCTTGTTGCACATCCGCTTCGAACCAAAAATCAAAATACGTTTCCAGCCGCTGGTAACTGCGTCAGTTCAACCGGCTGCGTTCCTCCTGGCGCTTTTGTCAACCGCGGATGCATGTCGGTTTGCGACGAAATATTTAGCAGCACACCAATCGCAATTGACGAGAACAACATGGACGAACCTCCGTAGCTGACGAATGGCATTGGCAAACCTGTCGTCGGAAGTATCCCGACTGTCACACCTGCGTTGATCAGTGCGCACAAGGTAATGCAAGTGGTAATGCCTATGGCCAAATAAGCACCGAAATCATCGCGAGCATGCTTTGCAACTCTAAATCCGCGCAGAGTGACCGTCACGAATAGAAGCAAAATGCACAGCGTCCCTATCAATCCATACTCCTCACCAACAACGGAGAAGACAAAGTCGCCATACGATTCCGGCAGGAAGAAATCACGCTGCCTGCTGTGACCCGGACCCAATCCAAAGATACCTCCATTCCCGAATCCAATGATGCCCTGCCATAGTTGATAATTTCCCTTTGCACCCAGGTCACCGCCTCCGGCGACGAAGTTTGAAATTCTTTGACCAAAATCCATGATTCTGCGGTAGCGGTATTCTGCGCTCGCCAGATATGCGATCAGGACGGGAACCAGTGCACCGACCGTGAACCCAATGTGAGCGAAACTTGCCCGCCCGATAAAAAGCATCAAAAAACTGACTACAAATATAATCGCTCCGCTGCTAAAGTCCGGTTGCAACAGCACGAGTGATGTTACCGCGACGATCCATATCATCATCGGGAGAAATCCCGTCTTGAAATCCGCGATGTGTTCTTTCTTATCTGACATCAGGACACATAAGTGGAAAACTAATGCATACTTGGCAAACTCTGAAGGCTGAAATCCAAATCCGCCATGACGAAGCCAGCGACTATCTAACACCAGTGTTGTAACAAGCAACAAGACAGCTAAGATCAAGATCAGCTTTGTTCGCTTCCTGTAGCGCTTGTAGTCGATGTTCATAAAGATGAAGATCGCCAAGAAGCCGGCAACAACTTTCGTTGCATGACTTGTTAACAACCTCTCGCTCTCGCCAAATTTCTCCAACGCCCATGTGGAGCTGGCGCTGTAGACCACACCCATGCTCATTACCATCAGGATCAAGACACAAACCAATATGGGGAGATCGATGTGATTCCGTTGCGTACCAATCATACAAGAGCGACTACTTCATAAATTCATTACTATTTGTTTGAACACGCGCCCACGCTGCTCGTAATTCTCGAACCAGTCGAACGAGGCACATGCTGGCGACAGAAGAACGACATCTCCCGGTGAAGCTAGTGCTGCAGCTGCGTGGACAGCCTCCTCCATTGTGGTTGCCCTAGTGACCCCAACGATCGGTGTGAACACCCCCACGACATTTTCAGCCGATTCACCAATGCCCACAATATGTTTTACATGCTCTTTCACAACCCCAAACAACCTTGAATAGTCATTACCCTTATCCCTGCCTCCAAGAATTGCAACGATCGGTTGATCGAAGCTCTGCAACGCATACCAAACCGATTCTACATTTGTCGCCTTGGAATCGTTCACAAATGTCACGCCGTTTACAATGCGAATAAATTCCAGTCGATGTTCGACACCTTTGAAATTCCTTAAGGTGGAACGCAGGGACGCTGTGGAGATATCCATAACCTTGGCTACCAGCGAAGCAGCCATCGCGTTGTAAAGGTTATGCTGTCCTCTGACGCTAAGATCACCGGTTGCAATGACATCAGATTCATTGCCATCAACAATTGTTTTCAATCGATTAGCAGCGACAAACGCACCTTCGTTGACAGGCTTCTCTTTGCTGAAAGGCAATTTCTTCACCCTCGGGTCAACGAATTTTTCAACATTACTGCTTGCTACGTCGTCATTCATATTATAGATGACATAGTCGCTAGCGCGCTGATTTTCAAACACCCGGCATTTGGAAGCGATATAGAGTTCAAACGACTGCTGATAGCGGTCCAGATGATCCGGAGTTATGTTTAACAGCACTGTCACTTTTGGCCTGAAAGACTCAATATGGTCTAATTGAAAACTGCTAACTTCAACGATTGCAACACTTTGTTGAGTCAGTTGATCTACTATTTGTGAGAAGGCGATACCAATGTTTCCCGCCGTCATAGCTGTTCTTTTGGCATCCTCAAAGATTCTCCCTATTAATGCCGTCGTTGTCGTTTTGCCATTAGTCCCCGTTATAGCTATGATAGGCGCTGGACAAAACCAGCTGGCAACTTCTATCTCACTGACGACCTTTACAGCTTTTGCCTTCGCTTCCTTGATGATCGGAATATCTGAAGGGACACCCGGACTCAACACGATAATATCCGCCTCAAGGACCCTCAGCGTATTGCCACCAAACTCGTGCGATAACTTGAGCCGTTCAAGCTCATCGACTGTTTGAGACATCTGCTTTGCTGGCGCTTTCTCGCTGAGAAAGACGTCGGCTCCACGTGCCCGCAATAGCTTGGCAACCGCAAGGCCACTTCTAGCTCCACCGATGACAGCAAATTTCTTCTTCCTAGCCTCGGACGGTCGCAAGGCGATCTATCTTACCTTGAACGTTGCCAGACTAACGATCATCATAACTATTGCAACAATATAGAATCTCACCACGACTTTCGGCTCTGGCCAGCCGAGCATCTCGAAGTGATGATGCAGTGGTGCCATTCTAAACAGCCGTCGTCCCGAGCCGTACCTTCTCTTTGTGTATTTGAAGTAGGCTCGTTGAACAATCACCGATCCCGCTTCTGCTAAGAAGACACCGCCAAGCGTCGGTAGTAGAAGCTCCTTCTTAAGGAGAACACACAGTGCCCCAATTGCCCCACCCAATGCCAGCGATCCTGTATCCCCCATGAATACCTGTGCCGGGTACGCATTGAACCAGAGAAATCCCAATGCGGCGCCTGCCAGTGCAGTACAATAGACTGCCAATTCTCCGTTGCCCCTTAGAAAAGGAATTGTCAGATACTCGCTGACAACAGCATTACCTGAAATATATGAGATTACTGCGAGCGTCACGGCGACAATACCAACCAATCCAATTGCAAGGCCGTCAAGACCGTCCGTCAGATTCACCGAATTTGATGTGGCAGTGATAACAAGGATAACCATGGGTATGTAGAAATACCCGAAATCAAACTCTAAGTTCTTGAAGAACGGAACCGTGGTTGAGGAATTGATCCTCCACAAATCCGGATCTATCCAGTGAGGATAGAAATAGATGATGCCACCGACCACAATTCCAACAAGAACCTGTCCGACAATTTTATACGTTCCAATGAGGCCCTTCGGCTTTTTTTTCACAACCTTCAGGAAATCATCTAGAAAGCCTACGACACCAAGTGCTGCTGTAACAAAGACTATCAGAATAATGTACGTGTTTTCAAGATTGCCCCAGAGAACCGTCGGAATCAATACTGACGCCAGCACGATAAGCCCACCCATCGTCGGTGTCCCTGCTTTGGACAAATGTGTTTTGGGCGCATCGGTCTTTGCAGCCTCTCCGATATGCTTCTCGTTCAATATCTTGATGATCTTCGGCCCCAACCAGAATGCAATGACCAGAGCAGTGACAGCCGCAGCAGCTGCCCGAAACGTGATGTACTGCGCTAGCCCAAATCCAGGCGGATGATACGCTTTTTCAATTAGACCAAAGAGATAATAGAGCATGCTCCCATAGTATTATGCCGTACCCGTTCGTCCGAACGGCACTGCAGTTGAGTGCAACCGCTCATCCAAGAAAGTTACAATATCCTCCATCTTCATCACGCGCGAACCCTTCACTAGCACTGCATCTCCCGGCGCAACTAGCTCGGCAAGATATTCGGCAAGCATGTTTTTTTGATCATAATGGAATCCACACTCAAGCTTCGCTGCCTCAGTTATGTATTTTGCCAACTCGCCATGTGTTAGGAGATACTTCAGACCCAACTGCGATACCTCCTTGCCAATGCGCGCGTGTTCTTCTAGCGCATGCTTGCCAAGCTCACGCATATCGGCAAGAACTGCTATTTTATTTCCCCGAACCTTTGCTTGGGCAAGAGTCCGAAGCGCCGCGATTGTCGAATCAGGATTCGCATTGTACGTATCGTCATAAATAGTCACCCCATGAACTTTCAACACTTGCATTCGCATGGCCGCTGGATCACACGATTCTAATGCTTTCCGAATTCTGTCCGCTGAGACCCTGAACGACAATCCCACGGCCGCCGCCGCCAAAGCATTTATAGCATTGTGTTCACCAGGAATTGATAACTGCACCATCAAACCTCTCTTCAGTTTCTCACCAGCGAACTGAAACTTGACACAACTTGCACTATTCGTACTAATAAGCTTTCCCTTCAAGTCGACGCGTGGGGCAGTAAAGCCATAAGTAAATCTGCCTTTCAGACCTTTCGAGTTTAACACAACGCGCTCATCATCGGCGTTAACAAAAGCACACGATCCCTTGTGCCTCTTTAGATGTTCAAATAATGCCCCTTCTTCCTTCGCTACACCGTTTAGCGACCGCAAGAACTCAAGGTGTTCCTTGCCGATGCTGGTGATCAATCCATGAGTCGGTTCAAGGATATCTGAAAGTGCTTCTATCTCTCCGGGCCGATTGGTCCCTATCTCAACAATTGCCACATCGTGCTTATTTCTTAAACGAAACAACGTAAGCGGCATCCCTATGTGGTTGTTGAAATTTCTTTCCGTGCTCAGCACATTATATTTTGTACCTAGCACAGCTGCCAGCATGACTCTGGTGGTGGTCTTCCCGTTACTACCCCCAATAGCGATTACTGGAATGCGAAACTTCCGTCTGTACAAGTATGCCAATTCGCCAAGCGCTCTCACGGTGTCCTCAACCAACACCAGCGGCACACTGCGGTAACGGGTGATATCAGTAGATACACCGACAACAGCTGCGACTGCGCCTTGTTCAAAGGCATGCTCAAGGAATTCCTGCCCATCGAAGTTCTCACCCTTCAGAGCAAAGAACAGTTCACCTGGCCTGATGTGCCGCGAATCTGTCGAGACGCCGGTGATGCTCATACCATTCATTGACTCAATGTTACGAGCCTCGATGTAGTTAATGTTCAGTAGATCTCTGCTGGTGAGCTTCATGACTCTTTCAGTATAAACCTGCTAACCTCTTCCCCGTCGTCAAAAGGGATTTGTGTTTCCCCTACGACCTGATATTTCTCATGTCCCTTCCCAGCGATCAAAACGATGTCGCCTTTCTTAGCGAGATTTAAGCCTCTGAGAATCGCCTCGCGCCGATCAACCTCAGCGTACACTGTCTTCCCTTTAACTGCGCCCGTCAATACTTCATCGATGATCGATTGTGGGTCTTCGCTTCTTGGGTTGTCAGATGTAACAATGGTAATATCGCTGAGCTCCGTCGCTATTCTACCCATCTTCGGTCGCTTAGTGCGATCTCGTTTCCCCCCACACCCGAAAACCGTAATAATCTTACTGTCTCGCTTCGATGGAAGAATTTCCCGGATGGCACGCAGGCAACTCTCTAAAGCGTCGGGTGTGTGAGCGTAATCCACAATTGCAGTCCAACCACTGGGCGACCCAATTTGCTCGAACCTCCCGGAGACGGACTCAAGATTCTTGATGCCCGTGCGAATTTGCTGCTCATCAATTCCCAATCCAATACCGGCTGTATATGCTGCCAAGATGTTAGTGACATTGAACCCGCCTGTTAGCGAAGAACTGACTGATTGAGTGTTATCACCTCGTACTACGGTAAATGTTGTTCGGTTAAGAGTACACTGACAATCTACCGCTCTTACGTCGGCGTCAGATTTTGTGCCATAAGTAATCTTAATCGCACGCGTAGAGTCAATTATCCTCAACCCATAGCTGTCATCCGCATTAGTTACTGCATATGCTTCCTCGGAAAGACAATCGAACAACAATTTCTTCGCTTTAAAGTATTCCTCCATAGAACCATGAAAATCCAGGTGGTCTTGCGTAAGATTAGAAAACACTGCAGCAGCAAACGTTAGTCCATACACGCGACTCATCGCCAGTGAATGAGACGACACTTCCATAACTGCAGCGGTACAGCCTCTCTTAACCATTGTTGCAAGAAGTTGGTTGAGTTCCAGCGACTCAGGAGTAGTGTGGGTGGCCGAAACTATCTCGTGCGCTATCCTATATTCGACGGTACCAATTAGCCCAACATGTTTATTTGCGGCTTCAAGAATCGATTTAATTAGATACGTTGTAGTGGTTTTGCCATTCGTACCAGTCACACCTATGAGCTGTAATTGTTTCGAAGGATGGCCATAGAAGTTTGCCGACATCGTAGCTAGCGCTCTCCGGGAACTACTAACCACAATTTTTACTACCCCCTCGTGCATGAAGAACGAATCTGGCATTGCTACATCGTCCTCTAGCACGACAATTTTTGCTCCAAGATTCACCGCATCACCAATGAATGCATGTCCATCCACAACAGAACCCCGAATGGCCACGAACAGGTCACCATTCTGCACTTTCCGCGAATCGTACTGGATGCTTCTTACGTCCACATCGCGTGTCTGTAGCATCTTCCCCGACGTGATATGAAACATCTTGGCAACAGAAACTCCTTCCAAAACGTTCGATAAGGTCATACATCCCTGTCAGGTTTGCCGTGCTAACAAATCTAGCTCGCGACTACCTTCTCAGCCACGTACGAATAGTACACTCCATCGAGAAACTCCCACAACGCCTCGGCTGTGCGCGCAGATGCTTCTTGCACTGGCAAGACAAGATCAGGTGGGGTGCTTCTTTCAATCATCTCTCTCTCAGCACGAGAATGGAAAACGTCCGCCTCTTGATGGACAGAAAAGAACTTCGTTGCGTGCGCACTGCTGATACCGTGGAACCTTCTTAGTCCTTCCCTCTTCACACGGGAGACTTCTGGAATCTGAGCTTCGTAAGTATAGAGTACTGCCAATCCCTCCTGGAACGAACGGTTGCGGCAAATGTCCATCATTGTCTCCACAAGAGCTATTGTAGATGGCAGTGGAGTTGCAGCCTGCAATTCCTCATCTGTAGCACCCAGAGCATTCGCAAAACGCGCCCACAGTGCTGGATGGTTCTCCGTTCCATTTTCCTCATCCATTAGGTTCATCAAAAGCTCTTGGCGCACCGAAATGTCTGGCGTATTAGAATGTACAGCGCTCACCATACGCGGAAAATCTCTTATGAAATAATTGTATTGGCAAGCATATTGCGTCAACATCTCGCGAGTAAGACTTCCTTGATTCCACGCTTGGTAAAATGGATGCTTAAGCATGCTCTTGTCCTCAAGCATCTTGTCGATCACTTTGAAAAGAGCGGATGACATATGAACTCCTCGAAATTAGTGAATGTTTACCTTGAGAAAAATATCCCCATCCACGCTTGCAACCTTGCTGAGGGTTTAATGAACCATCAGCGCGGATAGGTCTTTTGGCTGACACCTAACAGAAACGCAAGCGCCGATTTTGACGCGTTGCCCAACCCTAGGCTTCTGGTCGACGACGATTCCACTTCCAGCTACTTCTACATCGAGCTGTCGCATAGCTAACCTGTTCATCGCACGGCGGATCGTCATCCCTCGCACATCTGGAACTACAGTATACCCACCAGCCATGGTTTCATCAGCAGCAGTCGTCGTAAGTTTCACAAGACCATCGGACGATAATTTCATTGGAGGTGCTGGGGACTGCCCTGCAATGAACTTGCCATCGCCGAGCGTCTTAACCCTAAAGCCTTGAGACCTCAATACATCGATCGCGACATCCGTCCTTAGGGTTCTCACGTCGGGTATCGCCATTGGCTGCTTCCCTGCGATGGCTGCATTTGATTTCTTCGTAAACCGAGCACACGTGGCAATAACCTTTTCTATAATAGCCCTGAAAATCGGGGCACTGGCCACTCCTCCAGTATAGCCACCCACGCGTGGATTGTCGAGCATCACAACACACATGACCTTAGGGTCTTCGGCAGGGAAAAACCCTGCAAACGATGCTGTATAACTGCCGCGTTCGTACTTCCCACCCACAAACTTTCTGGAGGTGCCCGTCTTCCCTGCTACAGACACGCCTTTTACTTTCGCGGAGACCCCAGTGCCTCGCTCAACGACACCAACGAGAAAGCTTGTCAGCGTTTGAGCTGTTGTTGTGGAAATAACTTGGCGAATTACTTGACTACGGGTCTCTACAATGATTTCATTATTCTCATTGAGAACTTGCTTTAGAATATGTGGTCGCATCAAGACCCCTTTATTTGCGACCGCGGCGTACGCAAGGGTGATTTGCAGTGGCGTAACACCAACTTCATAGCCATACGCTATCGAATTGAGCGTAGTTCCAGACCATTGATTCGGCTTTTTTAGCTCACCGCTCACCTCGCCTGGTAGCTCAAGACCAGTTTCTGTCCCAAAGCCAAAATTTCGCGCCGTCAGGTAAAGGCTCTCGACTCCGATCAAGTCGGAAACCTTCGCCATGACGATGTTGCTCGAAAGTTCCATCGCATCTTGGAACGTGATTGTGCCATATTCATGGATGTCATTTATCGTTCGCGACTTTCCATGGCCGAGCTTAACTATATACTTTCCATTCTCAGCAAAAAAATTTTGCTCAGGTGTGACCAGATCATGTTCCAACGCCGCAGATGCTGTCACTATTTTGAACATCGAACCCGGTTCGAACATGTCTGTGATGATGCGATTTCTCATCAGTGATGGATCGGTACCGGAGACATTATCCAAGTTCACGGGTGGGTAGTTTGCCATCGCGAGGATTTCGCCGGTCGTTGGGTCCATCATTATCACTAGACCGCTCTCCGCTTTGTTCTGCTCAATTCCCCTACGCAATTCTTCTTCTGCAATGGCTTGATATTCGAGATCAATTGTCAAAACAATGCTATTGCCATTTATAGGTTCCACCCGGGGGTAGTCTACAGAGGGTCGCTTACGACCAAGTCCGTCTCGCTGCATAATGACGTACCCGTCGGTGCCTCTGAGATTCTCGTCAAATTGCAACTCGGTCCCTGTCAGACCATTATTATCAACATCTGTAAATCCTATTACGTGGGCGGCGATGTGGTCGTAATGGTAAATTCGCTGGGGTTCATTGAGTTGGATGAGCCCTTCAAACTCTATCGCGTTAATTTTCTTTGCGTAATCTGGTTTGACCCTGCGCTTTAGCCAGACAAACCGTTTGTTTGTAGCTGAAATTTTCTTCAAGTACTCTGAGCTGGACTTCCCAAATACTCGAGAAAATCGTCGTGCAATCGCTGGAGCATCACGCCCGACGATAGCAGGATCTACACCAAATGATACATACATGCTATTTGATACAAGTATCTTGCCCTTGCTGTCATAAATGTTTCCACGTGTTGCCGGCAAAGCCACCTTTGCCTCGTATTGTTTCCTTGCGATTCCTTGGTATAACGAGGCTTCTATGACTTGAATCTGTACAAGACGCAACCCAATAACTAGGAACAAGGCGAGAAACGTAAGCTTCAGTGTAAAAATCCGAATGGGGGACGTCCTAGCTGAGGCTGCCGGAATCCTCGAAGGAACCGATGACCCTCTCTTTGATCTGAACATTGAGAACATGTGATGGTGCTAGTAACACTTTGTACCACTTAGTCCGCCATAGCTTTCCCGAGTTTTACTTCATCAATTTCAAACCGTGTAGGCTGCTCTTTGGGGTATTTCAGCCCCAGCATCTTCGAAGCAAGCTTGCCAATACGTTCCCGGGCTGATTTTCGGTCGACCTCTGCCTGCAGAATCGTGTTAGTATTAGCAATCTTCACGTACCTACTCTGAAGTTGGCTTACCTGGGACGCAAGACGATTGACGTAAATAATATTACCTACATAAAGAACGATTGTTATCCCATAGCCGAACAACATCAGTATAATATTGAATGTAGATGCATGGTACGCACGTTTCTTTTGGATCCGATTGCGATACAACATAGCCAGATTCGATGGAGGACTGTGGTTAAACAATGTATCGTTTCTCGGGTCCAGGCAGGTTTGATCGCTGGGAGACCTCTACCTGCAAACGCGTTGGGTAATTCTTCAAAATCGCCACTCGGTTTCTTGGCTAGAGTACATTGCGTTGAGTTTTCTTTTCCAGACCGTTGATACCGAACTCACATTTGCCATCTAAAGAATTCGCTCGCCCACCCTTATTCTTGCACTTCGAGATCTAGGATTCCGCTGGATTTCATTCTCGCTCGGCCTCACTGGTTTCTTGGTCAGCAGCCTGAACCTTTGTGGTCTTTCTCCACTAGCAACATATATGTTTGCCGGCAGAGTTGTTTCCGTTGATCCGCTCTTAAGGGTAGATTTCACCATTCTATCTTCCAGCGAATGATACGAGATAACAACAACGCGACCACCAGGAGCCAGCACATCGAACGAATCTCTCAGCACAGCCCTCAGATTCTCCAGTTCATTGTTCACCTCGATCCTGATCGCCTGAAACACTCGCGCAAGGGTTTTTGTTAGAAATCTTTTTCCAACCACCGCTTCAGCAATATGGCTGAGAGATCCTGTTGTGTGTACCGGTCGTGCTTTCACGATTCTCTTTGATAGCCGTCTGGAATTACGTTCTTCACCATATTCCCAAAGAACCCGCGCCAAGGCTTTTTCTTCGTAAGTGTTGACAACATCCCAACCACTCAATGATTGCCTCCGATCCATTCTCATATCGATACGCTCATCGGTCCTGAAGCTGAATCCTCTGTTACCTTCATCCAGCTGAAAAGAGGAAACCCCTAAGTCGAGCAGTAGCCCATGGATTCTCCCAACCGCGGCTGGCCGCAGCTCAATCTTGAGATCCGCAAAATTGGAATGAACAAATGATACACGCTCTTCAAACCGCTTTAGCCGCTCGCGTGAAAACTCAATCGCATTTTCATCAACATCATAGCAGATGAGCCGCCCTGCCTCGTTCAAGCGGCTGCATATTGCTTCTGCGTGTCCACCACCACCGACTGTTGCATCGACATAGATCCCACCTGGATCTGTAACCAGATAGCGAACAACTTCGTCCAGCATAACTGGAGCGTGGTACAAACCTTCCATCGGTGTAAAGAGCTCTACTCATAAACTGGATAAGCCGATCAACTACTTTTGGAAAACCGCTTGGGCAACGTTTTCATAACTCTCAGCCTGCGCCTGAAGGTACTCTTCATGCACTTTCGGATTCCATACCTCGATACGCTCCAGAACACCTAGAATGAGCACCTGGTCCTCAATGCCAGCGTATTGTAGCAACTCCTTGGGAATCGTTATGCGAGATTGACCGTCAAGCTTAGACTCAGTAGCATATTGCAGAAGCGTGCGCGTGAAGAATCGGTGTTTAGGATTAGAGGGCGAAAGTTGACGTATGGATTGCTCAAGCATGTTCCATTCATCGAGCGGGTAGACTGATAAGCATCGTTCGTATCCACGCATAATGACGAAAGTATCGTTTGCCTCGAGCGAAACATACTTTCGCAACTTTGCCGGAATGTTAATACGGCCCTTGCTATCTATGGAGTATCCATATGATCCCTTGAAAGAAGACATTATGTCTAAATGACAGGAAGACGAAAATTGGCGATTCCTGGTTATATTCTACCCACTTAAAACCCACTTTTACCCACCAAGGAATTCAAAGATATGCCTTTGGTCCTTAAAGTCAAGCAAAAAATTTTGGAATCTGGGCGTTTTTCAGGGAGTTTAAGGGACTGAAAAAGACGGCGGGATTTGAGCCTGGTACCAGGATTACCCACTCTTGTGCACTGAGGACATAACAATCCTAGCGGGTCAGGACAGACTCTGGCTTTAGCTTCTCTAGCTTTCGGATTGTCATGTTGAGAAATTCTAATGAGTTCTCAAGAACATCGCGGTTATCACAATTGCCGAAAAAACGAGCCGAAAGTTTCAGGGTCTTGCCAACCCGCTTAAGAGATACCTCAACACTTTGCTTGTGAGCTTTGTGATCCATAATATGTTGAAACTCCATCTTGTCGTAGAAGTCGTTTTGGATTTCCGGTGGAAATTCGATCTCCATCTTACCATCAGATATGTTTACCTTCTTGAATCCCAATCGCGCCGCGGCCAATCTTATCTTTATCACGGCAAACAGATTTTCAACTTCTGAAGGATGGGTCCCAAAGCGATCTTTCAGCTCAACCGCTACTTCTTCAAGTTGTTCTACTGTTGCAACTGAATAAAGGCGCCGGTAAATCTCAAATCTCTCTAGGTCGCTCTGAACGAATGTTTGTGGTATCAATGCGTCCAGCTCAGCCTGTACAAGCGTATCATCAGCTTTCCGGATAGACTTACTCCGATCTTCGAACAGCCCTTGAAACTCGTGTTCCTTAAGTTCGTGTACTGCCTCATCAAGTATTCGTGCATAGGTTTCGAACCCCATCGTCTCAATAAAACCGCTTTGTTCTCTGCCAAGTAAATTCCCCGCACCACGAACCTCGAGGTCTCGCATCGCAAGATTCAGCCCGGATCCAAGTTCGGTGAATTCCTGGATAGCCTGAAGCCTTTGGATAGTTGCCTTCGACAGAACGGATATATGCGGGGTCAACAAATAGGCGTATGCTTGAACATTTGAGCGGCCAACCCTCCCTCGTAGCTGGTATAGTTCAGCCATACCAAATCGATCTGCTCTATTGATGAAAATCGTGTTCACGTTTGGTATATCCAGTCCAGATTCAATTATTTTCGTGCAGACGAGCACGTCAACTTTCTTTCCCAAGAAGTCACGCATGACCATTTCCAACTTATGGGTGTACATCTGGCCATGGACAAACGCTATGCGGACGCCAGGAAGTACTGATCTAAGACGCTCGGTGACCTCCTCGATTCCCTCTATTTTATCATGAACAAAATACACTTGACCACCGCGGCTTTGTTCCCTTTGCACAGCGTCTTTGATCAAGTCGGCGTCGTATCTAGTGATCTCCGTAATAACTGGAAGGCGATTTCTTGGCGGCGTGGCAATAATAGACAAGTCTCGTGCACCCAATAGAGAAAAGTGCAGCGTACGGGGTATGGGCGTTGCAGTTAGTGATAGAGTATCTACCTCGGCTCGAAGTTGCCTCAACCTCTCTTTGGCTGAGACTCCAAATCTGTGCTCTTCATCGATGATGAGAAGTCCCAAATCGTTAAAGGAAATGTCCTTTGAGAGTAACCTATGGGTCCCGATGATGATATCAATAGTCCCGACTCTGAGCTGTTCCACAATGGCAGTTTGGTCTCTTCTAGATTTCAATCTCGAGATAACCTCAACCTTGACAACATACCGAGATAGTCGATCAGTAAACGTACTGTAATGCTGTAGTGCAAGAATTGTCGTGGGGACGAGGACCGCAACCTGCTTCCCGTTGAGAACCGCCTTGAATGCTGCGCGTATCGCCACTTCTGTTTTTCCGAACCCAACATCGCCACATACCAATCGGTCCATAGGATGACTCGCCTCCATGTCTTGCTTCACTTCGTGGGTCGCCTTTGCCTGGTCGAACGTATCCTCATACATAAACGAGGCTTCTAATTCTTTCTGCCATGTAGCATCAGCCTCGAAAGCAAAACCACTAGAATGTTTCCGTGCAGCATATAACTGAATAAGATCACGCGCAATGTCTTTGATGCGCCTTTTTGCCCGAGACTTTATTTTGTCCCAGTCAGTTCCTCCAAGGCGGGTGAGCTTTGGTATATGTCCTTCCTTTGACGAGTATTTCTGGATTTTGTTAACATAATTCAGGTTGACATAAAGTGTATCGTTTTCCTCATACAGCACTTTCACAACTTCTTGATCAATCTCGCTAACGCGAATTCTCCTAAGGCCATCATACCTGCCTATTCCATAATCATCATGGACAACGTAATCTCCTTTGCGCAGCTGCTGTAGATCCCTAGGCGAGATTCCTGCAGAGCGTGCCCTTCTCGTTTTGTCCATTCGCTTTATGCGGTTGAATATCTGATGTTCTGTGTACAACGCAAGCCTCGATTCTGGTAGGGCAAACCCAGCATGCAAGGAGTGGAGCGAGAATGTTATGCGAGCGACGTCTAGCAAGGCTTCGCCATCTACGGCTTCGCTCTGTTTCTCCTTTGGAATGAACGATGACTCTGCATCAGCGAGAAGATCTTTGAGCCGCTGGAGTTCAGACTGGCTGTCACACGTGATGAATATCCTGAATGCCCTGTCCTGAAGGTCCAGAAGACTCCTCTTAAGAAGCTTTATACTTCCGTTAAGGGGAGGTTGGGGAATGGATCCAAGATCAATTGCACCAGACAATGGAATGTTCACAGAATAAATATTCATGCTGGGAAAGAATCGAAGCCGTTTCTCCAGTTCGTCCCAAGCGAGGTGCTTTTCAGCTGTTGCCGTCGTTTGCTTCTCAACACGGGATTGGATGAGCTCAGGCTCATCCAGAACTATCAAGACATCTGAACGCATGTAGTCCAGCAGGGATGCGTTCACCGCAATTCCGTTTTCCTTACTAGGAAGCAAATCTGGAACAATTGTAGCCTCTGGAAGACCCTTAATAGATCGTTGAGACAGTGGGTCAAATTCACGTATCGACTCAACGTTGTCCCCAAGAAATTCTACCCGAATTGGATTATTTCCAACGAATGGATAAACATCCAGGATGCCCCCTCTGACCGAATAATCCCCAGCTACCTTCACAAAATCTGTTCGCCCAAAACTGAATCGCGTCAGGTGCTCAACGGTGGCAGAGAAGCTTCGTTGCTCCCCTGATCTAATGGTAAGCACTTTCCCTTGCACAGAGTCAGGCTCCGGGAGCTTTGAAGACAGAGCCTCGGGATGGGTAACAAGGACTGAAACCGAATCCGTGACAAGTCCCCTAAGCGCCTCTATATCTTCCACTGTCCGATTCTCATCACGTAACACACTGTCAGACACACCGTATCCGCCAAGAATCTTGACCGACATATTCCCAAGAAGCAAACGTAGATCATCAAACAACGTCTCAGCGGCACCTTTGTCCCTAGCTACGACAAGTAATTGTCTAGAGATCTGATGATTTATTGTGGCAAGCAGCAGAGAGCAAAAGGAGCCAGAGGAGCCGCGAATCGATAGCTGCTCACCAGGAGAAACTGTTTTCAAAACATCGAGAACCTGTTTCACCTTTTCATTATTGCCTATAATGTGCTTTACCTCGTCAAGCATCTCTTCTCCTGGACAGAAACAGTTCACCCCTCCACCACCGTAAGAATCGCAACCGCAACGTTGCTTGGCGATAGAAGGGAAATTTCCTTTTTTTCGCTCGGACTACATCTTATTGAATCGCAAGACGAACAAATCCGCCAGCCTGATCAAGCCTCTTGCGAGCATCTTCAGCGGAAATGCCCAATGAGATCATTACTAGCGCTGTTTTCACGTGACCACCAGCCTTGCCGAGGAACTCCGTCGCTAGCGCGTAATTGACGCCCGTTGCCGTCATGATTATTCTCTTCGCGCGCTCGTTCAATTTCTGATTAGTTAACTGTAGGTCCACCATCATGTTCTCATAGACCTTACCAAGCTTAACCATGGCTGTTGTGGTTATCATATTAAGGATGAGTTTTTGTGCCGTTCCAGACTTCATTCTTGTAGACCCCATAATTACTTCAGGCCCTACCTCAGGACAAATAGCGACGTCGACACTCAATTCAAAGCTCTCTCGTGGATTGGTCGTAATGAACAATGTCTTTGCGCCACGTTCTTTTGCCCTCTTCGCAGAAGTGACAACATAAGGCGTAAGCCTGCTGGCCGCTATTCCGCAGACTACATCCTTGGAGCCGACTCCTTGCGCATCGATATCTTCAATTGCCTGCGACTCGTTATCCTCCGCACCTTCCTCAGATCTGAAAACTGCACTGCGACCCCCGGCAATAATTCCAATTACCGTCGAAGGGTCCGTTCCAAAGGTAGGTGGGCATTCTGATGCATCGAGAATGCCAAGTCTTCCGCTTGTTCCAGCACCAACGTAGATTAGGCGCCCTCCACTTCTGAATGAAGTCACTACAAGATCGACAGCTTTTGCTATGTAAGGAATCTCAGCTTCGACAGCAATTGGCACAATCTTATCTTCCGAATTGGTAATCCGTAAGATTGATTCCGTGGAAAGTTTGTCGAATTTTCTGGAAGCCGGATTTCTCTGTTCTGTCGTTAGAGCACCAAGCTTCTCTGCCAAGGTAGGGGATTTCATTCGCAATAACAGCGATCAATTTAGAGTTCAACGACGATAATCTTCTTGTCTTCCATTTCATGCTTGTGACTCTCTTCTAGCACCATATCAAGGCTCGCAATTCTGTGCCTTCCTTTTCGTTTTCTGGCAATTCGTATTTCGTGTTCTGTATCTCCCCCTTTCAAAGCGAGCAAGCATGGGAGACGAAAGGATTGTTTGGATGACAAACTCAAGCCCTTCATATGTAGAACTTTGGGCAATGACGACTTTCTCATAACTAATCTAGAGGACCACTCGACAAGGTCGGCAAGCGGGCCAACCGCTCTTGCGACAACTAGATCAAAACCATCGTGGTCGTCATGCGTGATGTCCTCGGCCCGTCCTGCAATAACGGCTACATTGCTGAGCCCTAGTGTGCTCACCATGTCTTTCAGCGCCGTCACTTTTTTTCTAATAGAATCAAGGAGGATAACCTTCAAATCTTTTCGCACAATGGCCACCGGCAGACCCGGGAGACCGCCACCAGAACCAAGGTCCAACACCTTGAGATTCTGTGGTATTGCAACTAGGAGCAAGATAGACAGAGAATGAAGTATGTGTCTGAACCACAAGTTCCCGATATCACTTCTCGATATGAGATTTACCTTTGAGTTCCAATCAACGAGCAAATCTACGTAGCTTTCCAGCAAAGCTAGTTGTTCCCCAGATAGCAACAACCCATTCAGCCTGCAAGCTCTTGCAAACGCCTTTTGTGAATTCTCTCGAGTCACAGTTTTAGTGCAGTTATTTGTTCCACGTGGAACACTTGCTCCTCACGCTCACCATCAGTATCGACAAGTCTGCCGCAGTGACGCCATTTATTCTTGATGCCTGGCCAATAGACCTAGGTCTTACGCGTTCAAGCTTCTCTCGAGCTTCACTACTTAGTGATTTCGTTTCGGAAAAGTCAAAATCTCGCGGGATCGTGATCCCTTCATTCCGTTTGAATTGAGCTATTTGATCATCTTGCCTTTTCAAGTACCCCTCATATTTCACTTCTATTTGAACTCTGTCAAGGGCTCCAAGATCATGCAGCAAGCATCCCATATTTTCGTCTCCTCTCACACTCTCAAGTTCCAGCAAGTCCTTGAGCTGTACCTCAGGCCTTTTCAAAATCTGCTCTAGCGTTGAGTTTTCTACGATACGCTCGCTACTTTTTTTCGCGAGTAGATCGTTGATCTCAAGAGGCGAGACACTCTTTGAAGCTAAGTAGGATTTGGCCGCGACCACACGTTTTTCCTTTTGATCCAATCTACCTATTGCATCCAAATCTATGAGCCCTAGACGGTGTCCAATTCTCATCAACCGAGAATCTGCATTGTCCTGTCGCAGCTTTAGCCTGTACTCTGCTCGAGAAGTAAAGATTCGGTATGGTTCATCAGTCCCTTTGTTGATGAGGTCATCAATCATCACACCAATGTATGAATCACTTCGCTGCATGATTAGGGGATCGTGTTTCTTAGCCTTGAGTGCTGCATTTATTCCTGCAACTAGCCCTTGGCCTGCAGCCTCTTCGTATCCGCTGGTACCATTGATTTGACCAGCGAAGAATAGTCCTTCGATAGCCTTCGTTTCCAGCGTAAGCTCGAGCTGATGCGGTGGAAAATAGTCATATTCAACTGCGTAACCAGGTCTAAGGAATTCGGCTCTCTCCAGACCGGGAACTGTTCTTAGTGCGCGGACCTGGATCTCCTTTGGCAGACTTGTCGAGAAACCATTAACATATACAATATCTGCTTCGTACCCTTCGGGTTCAAGAAATATTTGATGCCGGTCCCTGTCTGCAAAGCGCTCTATTTTGTCCTCTATTGATGGGCAGTACCTTGGACCTACTCCTTTGATCCTCCCTGTAAACATAGGCGAATCCTGAAATCCCTCCCGAAGTAGATCATGAGTTTTCGGGTTTGTATAGGTCAGATACATAGGTATCTGCTCATTGGTAACCTGTTTCGTTCCATGAGAGAATGGAATTGGTGGTTTGTCAGGATCTTGCACTTCTGTGACCGAGAAATCAATGCTCTTCTTGCTCAATCTAGGCGGCGTACCAGTCTTCAACCTCCCCTTTCTGAAGCCAAAGCCTTGGAGTCTATCGGACAGACCATTTGATGAGAATTCACCAAACCTCCCACCACGTGTAGTCGAGGAACCCGTATGCATGACAGCATTTAGAAACGTGCCGCTGCATAGTACCACTGAAATGCAAGTTATTTGATGCCCCTTACCTGTAATGGCACCGATAACTCTGGAGTCATTCAAAATCAGATCTTGAAGTGTGTCTTGGATTACAGCTAAGTTGGACTGACTCATCACTCGTTGCCGAGCCTCCCTGCTATACCAGTCCCTATCGTTTTGGCACCGGGGCGACCAAACCGCAGGTCCTTTCGATCGGTTAAGCATTCTGAAGTGAATCCCGGTTGCATCGGCGATCTTGCCCATTTCCCCACCCAGCGCATCAACCTCGCGCACTAGATGACCCTTGGCAGTTCCACCAATTGCTGGGTTGCAGGACATTCTCCCAATCGCTTCCAAATCCATTGTGATCAGTACGGTTGAGCATCCCATTCTAGCCGAAGCCAGCGCTGCCTCTATACCAGCATGTCCGCCTCCCACAATTACGACGTCAGATCTAGTCTCCCGAGCAAACAGCGTTCCTTGTTCCACGTGAAACATCATCTCCTACTTTCCAATGCAGAACTTTCCAAAGATGTTGTCAAGAATGTCGTCAGTTGTAACCTCACCTGTTATCTCGGAAAGAGCATTGATTGCACCTCTTACGTCAAGAGCGATAAACTCATTTGAGGTTTTACTCAAGACAGATGAGACTGCTGCAGAAAGAGAATGGCACGTGCGTGCAATCGCCTCAAAGTGCCTTTGCGAAGTTATCCTGATGCCACAGTCCTCTCCGATTTGATCACCTACAGCAGATTCCGTTAGTTTTTCCATAAGAATATCCAAGCCATTGCCTGTTTTCGCCGATGCAAAAAGCTCTGTCACTGCTACTCCATCCATAGTATGCGTCACTGGTCCCTTGACACCATTTTCCAAAAGATCACTCTTATTGTAGACAATCAACACGTGACGTGTGCCATTCACACTGCGCAGGAGCTGCATCGATTCATCCTTGTCCGTTGAAAGCGTACCATCAACAACTAGAACAATAATATCCGATTTCCTCAGTATCTGAACACTACGGGCTACACCCTCAGATTCAACAACACTCTGAACGTCCCTCAGGCCGGCTGTGTCAGTAAGCGAGAACAAGACCCCGGATATCGATATGGCCTCTTCCAAGAAGTCTCTTGTGGTTCCCGCGAAAGAAGTAACGATTGCTCTGTTCTCCCTTAGTAACGCGTTGAAAAGGCTAGACTTCCCTGCATTAGGTTTTCCAACCAGGGCCACTTTGACACCCTCCCTATAGATTTTGCCAACTTCATAGGAATCCATCAGCAATCTAATATCATTCTGACATGTTGTAAGTCGCCTAAGGATCTCCTCTGCCGATATCAGTGGGATTCCATCTTCACTAAAATCCAAGTCGAGCTCCAATAACGAACACAGATCTATAAGTTCCGCCCTTGCTGAGCCCATTTTTTCAGCGAGCTTCCCTTCTAGCTGATTTATTGACGCCGCGTGTGCCTTCTGACTGCGAGCGGCAATGAGATCAGCAACAGCCTCTGCCTGCGAGAGGTCTTTCTTACCGTTAAGGAAAGCACGCTTAGTGTACTCACCCGGATCGGCTTGGCGGGCCCCAGCCCTTAGTACTGTGCTAAGTATTTTGTTCGTGACGAGCAATCCACCATGGCAACTTATCTCAACCGCATCTTCGCCAGTGTATGAGCGGGGTCCACGAAAGACAGTAACCAACACTTCGTCCACCAGACTTCCTTCAGTATCTACAATCTTGCCGTGGTGTACCGAGTAGCCGTGGGCGTCAGCGATTGGTCGTTTGCCTCTGAAGACTTTGTCAGTTATTGAGAAAACCTGTGGTCCGCTGACGCGGATAACAGCTATAGCTCCCTCACCTATCGGTGTGGCTATCGCAGCTATCGTGTCATTATCTCGAATCTTCATCCTCTGAGGGAAGGATAAATGATAAAACACTAACCATCAATGTCGAGCACGCAAAACTACAAATTTCCCAAGTGAGTAGCAATTGATTTGGCCTCAAAACAAAAAAGCCTACGCTAGTTACGTAGGCCTTACTACTTACGACCTCGTCAGACTTTACCTTGTCTTCGGAACATGCTTACTCAGTTGGGCCAACAATCCAGTAGACTTCTTCTTTTGATCGACCTTCCTAAGGGGTTCGCTGCCGTGATGCTTATTTATCCAAGCCTGTTGACCTATGGATAGAAGGTTAAACATAAAATAATACAAGTTGAGACCTGAGGGAAAGCTATTGAAGAGTAGTGTCAACATGATTGGCATCATCCACACCATAGCTTTTTGTCTAGGATCCGTAACGGTCATTTTCTGCTGCATGAACATTGTTATGCCCATCGCCAGCGCGAGGCCACTTACGTGGGAGATTCCAAAAAATGGAAGGGTAAATGGAAGAGTAAACAGCGTGTCCGGAATTGAAAGATCGTTTATCCACCATATGAAGCCCGCTTGACGAAGCTCAATCGCCGAACGGAAAACAGTAAAAAGTGCAAAGAGAATAGGCATCTGCAATAACAGCGGCAGGCATCCAGCGGCTGGGTTTACACCATACTCCTTATAGAGATTCATCACTTGTTTATTCATCTTCTGGGGATCGTCTTTATACTTCGCACGAATCTCGTTCATATATGGTTGCAGGGCCTGCATTCTCTTCATCGACTTCATGCTAGTCTTGGAAAGCGGGTGGAGGGCTATCTTGATGATGACTGAGAAAACAATGATCACAAAACCGAAATTCGGTATGAACGATCCTAACAGGTTAAACAACGGGATGAGCAGGTATGCAGAAATTGGACGGATGATCCAAGCCCAGCCCAAACTCATAATCTGATCCAGATCGCGCTCATAGGCCTTGAGAACGTTGAGATCTAAGGGACCAAGAAACACGGTAAACCGAGCACTTTCAAGCGCAGAACCGATGAACGGCATTTTCAAGCTAACACTGTAGTTCTCCTTCGCACCCCCGTCGGGCAACGAAAGGCGCATGCCCTCCATATAAGCTCCTTCGCTAGTTCCAGCATCCGGCATGATTGCAACTGCGAAATATTTGTTTCTCACCGCAACCCAGTCTGTTGCACCACCGATATCTCTCGTTACAGATTTGCCCGTATCCGTGGCATCAAGCTCTACAAGTTCACCGCCTGAGTATGCGTAGGCCATAGCAAAATCCGATTCGTCTACGCTATTGTGTTCAGCGTACCTAAGTCCGTTCTCCCAAGTTACCTGATACTCAAAGTTTGAAATAACTGTTTCGACATATCGAAACTCGATCTCAGCATCGAAGGAGTACTTGCCATTAGTAAATGTAAGGTGCTTAACAATTCTTTGATCGTCAGAAATCCGTAGCACGAGGTCAACTGAAAAAATCTGGTCGTCCTTTAACTCCACTGTTTTCCAGTTTTCGAAATCTGACTCGAAGAGCAGGTTGCTGGTGTTGATCAGTTTTCCGTCGCTAGATTGGAACAGCAAGCTAAAACTGCCACCGCGGGTAAGATCGACAAGATTAACCTTATAGTCGTCCCATGTGTTGTATTTCTGCAACTCCCATTTCCGAATCAATCCGCCTTTTGTCGTGACTTCAGCTGTGTAAAGGTCTGTTTTCACAATCAAGACCTTTTCCTCGCCAGATATAAGATGCGAGAAATACGTTCCCGTCGAGTCCCGAACTTCCGACAAGGGTATTGATTCACGAGGGGGGAGTGCTTCTTCAGACCAGAAGGTCTCCCTCGCGGCAGTTTTTGAAGCCGTGAGGCTGTCTACCACATCAAGCCTTTGTTGTCCCGGTGGTGGAGCTTGGAGCCACATCCAGACAATAAGTACCACTCCGATAAGTATAAAACCAAGTGTTGTCTTTTTATCCATCAAGACTAGACTTCAAAAATGCAATCTGAGAATCTTGCATCACACCTTCATTAACTGAATGGCCAATTAGCATCCTTACGCCGGATCATATCCGCCTGGGTGGAATGGGTGGCATTTCGCAACGCGCTTAAGAGCAAGCCAAGCACCTTTTAGTGAACCATGCTTGTGAATCGCTTCTATTGCGTAGTGAGAGCAGGAGGGATAGAATCTACAGACGTTGGGAGGAAGTATAGGTGAGATGAAAAGCTGGTACGCGCGAATAATGTGAATCAAAACAATCGTCATACGCTTATCCAGCTGCAACCCTTTTCATCAGAGTCCTACAGACCATTCCAATGTCCTCTTGCAAGAGTCTCAATGTCACATGTTCAATGGCAAGATCCTTTATTCCCACAAACAAGAAAACAACCGAAGCATGTAGTTGAGCTTTTTCAAGGATATTCACAAGAGACGTCCGCTCCCTAGAAATTGCCTCCCTCATAAGCCTCCTCAACCTACTACGCTGGACTGCCCGTCCTACTTTGTGCCTGACGGCAACTCCTACTCTGAACGCAACACCACCATTCCTACAGAACATACAAAAAACTCTCACCAGATCACCGTCAAAACGTTCACCAAACATAACAATGTTCCTGAATCGACGCACCCCGCGGAGGACCTCCTTCTTTTTCATATTGCCGAGCCAATCGTTGCCACAGTTACCTAGGCCAGAAACTATCTTTCGTCACTTACGGTTAGTTTCCTTCTTCCTCTGGCCCGCCGGCGTGACAGAACCCTTCGACCGTTCTTAGATGCCATTCGAGCCCGAAAACCATGAGTGTTCTTGCGCTTCCGAATGTGTGGCTGAAAAGTCCGTTTCATTGAGTCCTCTCGCTACAATTATTGGTTGGGAAAGGGTTGAATGCCTACGAAAAAAAAAGGGTTGTCCAACCGCGGACAATCCTCGTAGGATTAATTCAGCTGAAGCTATAAAAAATATGCCACAGATACAAGAATAAGTGGTCTCACATAAAATATTTCCCTTGCCAAGCCACTTGTTGTGTATTATAATCGTATAGTGTTTTGGCAACTTATTCTGTGTTGATAACTTGTCTGCAACCTTAGTGACCTGAACGAAACACCTTGAGCCCACTCAATCCACAAGCTCAATCACTACTCAGCTATCTCAAGATCTTCGTAACCTATTAAAATAGCTATTGTTATTACTGGGCTAGTTTTATGGACGACTTTTGCATTTTTCTTTTGTATGTTCCGTAGGACGCTAGAAGTGTGAACAAATTCGTGGATAACTAGTTACAAAGGTACCTTGTCTTCACCAGCCTGAGACACAAAATGGACATACCGCGAAGCACCATCAAAAATCCATCTAAAGTGGAAGAAGCTCAGCCCGTCTGGTCTGCCTGCCTAGACCTCATAAAGGAGAGTGTCAATTCACAAAGTTTCAAAACATGGTTTGAGCCAATAAAACCACTTAACTTGAGTGGTGGCAGGCTCACCCTGGAAGTTCCCAGCCAATTCTTTTATGACTGGCTCGAAGAGCATTACTACGGCCTCATTAACAACATCATCACTAGAATGTTAGGCAATGATGCAAGGCTAGAATACTCCGTACAAACAGAGGAACCGTCTGTAGAGCTTGATTATGAGCACGGTTTGGTTGACATAAGAAGCAAGGAAAGAGGCGCGCTGCCCCCTCAGCCTGACACCTTCCGAATTGGAGGACTTTCACAAACAAATCGTCACCGTAACCACGTGGAAGATAAGGGGTTTGTAAGCTTTCTTAATCCTCGCTATACATTTGATAACTTCATAAAAGGAGACAGCAATCAGCTTGCGCGGGCTGCAGCATCAGCTGTAGCCAATAATCCAGGCGGAACATCATTCAACCCCTTAGTAATCTATGGTGGTACCGGACTCGGCAAGACCCATCTTATCCAAGCAATAGGGAACTTTGCACTTTCGAATGGGAAAGCTAAACGAATTATCTATATATCAAGCGAAAAGTTTACGGTAGAATTTGTTGACGCAATCCAGAATGACCGAATCCGTGATTTCTCAAACTTCTACCGAAGCATGGACATTCTTATCGTCGACGATATACAATTTTTTTCTGGAAAAGAAAAAACACAAGATAACTTTTTTCATACGTTCAATGAACTTCATCAAATCGGCAACCAAATCATTCTTTCGTCAGACCGATCACCAAAAGAACTGAAGGGCCTTGATGATCGCCTGCTCTCCCGTTTCCAGTGGGGCTTGACCTCCGATATCCAGCCACCTGACCTCGAAACACGCATTGCCATTCTGCGCAAGAAAAGCGAGGACGATGGAATTGATCTCCCCCAGGATGTTATTGAATGTATCGCAACCAATGTCACCTCCAATATTCGTGAATTGGAAGGGTGCCTTATCAGTCTACTTGCAAAGGCATCATTAGAAGGCAGGGAAATCAACGTAGATCTCGCCCGCGACGTTTTGAAGGTTGTTGTTGGTGACATTAGAACTCCAATAACTATCGAAGAAATCCAGCGTGTTGTATGTGACTACTTTAACATCCCGGACGATCTGATCCGTGCAAAGACCAGAAGACAAGAGGTTGTAAATGCTCGGCAGATTGCAATGTATATAGCAAAAGAACTTACCAACTCCTCTCTCAAAACCATCGGGCTGCACTTTGGCGGCAGAGATCACAGTACAGTCATTCACGCATACCAATCGGTCGAGGATCAAATGAAACTCGATCAAAAATACCAGGCGAACGTTTTGCAGATTAGGCGTAAACTCGACCTCCTTGGAAGATCTTAGTATATCTTCAAGTAAAATTAGAAGGTTTAAAGGCTCCTGGCAGTATGTTAGGAATGTGCTAGTAAGTGTGTTTGTGAACTGTGAATTCATGTTTATCTAGTGTTTATAAGTGCGCACTCTGGTCTTTTGATTATCGTTTGGCATTGACCCTGTGTATACTAATGGATTTACACACACATTATTCTTCAAGCAGTTCTTCAACTAACAACGTCCCGTACAAGCAGTCTATAACCCTTGGAGTAACGGATTTAAGTAATTCACATTTCCACGTCCTATAATGTAACTCATAACTAATTTAATATATCTAGATAGATAATAAGTTAAGTGTTAGACTGGACTACACCCCATACGTGGGACAGTATTTTGAGAGTTAAGGTGTGGTCCTCCTGTTCATAAGATCGTATCCAGACGTTGGCTCAATGCCCACCCTCGATGGCTTTGCGGTTGAAGGCATCTAGGATCGCTGCCAGGAAGACAAACTCTGATAGAGCCTGATGTAGGTGATGTCTGCAACCCAGAGTTGGTT
>JAPUKJ010000143.1 GCA_027295705.1 Ignavibacteria bacterium
ACAGTCCTTTATGATCTGGACCTTGACCTGTATATACTATGTTTTTTTATTGTGTCGATCCCTATTACAAATAATGGTAAAGGAGTACCGCCCACTTGAAGACCTTTCCTTTGTCCAATAGTAAAATAATGAGCACCTTGATGAGTTCCTACTACTTTTCCTAATTCTGGTTGCCGTTTATAAGGTTTGACAAGTATTTCTGTATTATTATTATTATTCCCTTCTCGCTATTCCCTAAAGTAGATTTTCTGTGTAAATAGATTGATGAGTAAAGATGTCAATCTGGAAAACCTCGTGGGGCAGAAACTCAATATTGTGTTAAAGGACGGCATGGTGGTGGATGTATTGATCGCCAGGTAAGTGATGTGCACAACGATGGAGAGGTGCATGCGGAGTTGTTGCGTGTGGTTGATAAGGGGATGGGTAAGCCTCTGGACGGTAAGTTCACTATCTTCCAGATTGAAGACATTGGTGATTTCAGCCATCTTGCCTAGGGAGACTGTGCATGCCCAGTGAAGCGGTGTTTGAGATCAAAGAGAAGTATCTTTTGGTCAATATCCAGGGTGAGGCCTTTCCACCTGAGATGATTTTGGAGACCATGAAGGAAACGGTGAAACGTTCGGTTGACAATGACTTGAAAAAGGCGATGATCTGCCGTTCACAGGTCAAACGGCAAAAAGCGTCGACCATGGATTTTTTTAAGTTTGGCGAATATTTGGTCAGTCTGAATTTGTATGAATTCAAATTTGCCCTGGTTTTTCCGAAAGCCATGCATGATGACAAGATCGGTTTTTTCGAGACGGTCACGGTCAACCGGGGTTTGAGGATCAAACTTTTTTCAGATTACGATCTTGCCGAGGAATGGTTACTCGCCGAGTAGCTTCTCGATTTCTTTGATGTGTTTCCCTTTCGGGAATTTGTTCGTTCCGGGCCGAAGGGAATGGGAACCAATTCCTTACGCCCGGGGACAATGATGCCTTCCTGCATGTCGACCCCGACCTCTACCACGTCAATCACTGACCAGCACGGCTCGCCTAGACGGTGGGCAAACAAAAAGCCCCACACCCGAGGGGACGGAGGCTCGTTGTAGAACCCAGTCGTTCAGTCTATAGGGCGTGACTTACACCATCGCTTGCTTTCGTCGCCAGGCCAGGAGGCCGTATCGCCTTGCCCCATGCCCTTGAACGCAAATATCCCAATACAGGGAAAGAGTGGGCGTGGCAATGGGTATTCCCGGCAACCAGCCATTAAACCGACCGTCTCACTGGAGAAAAGCGCAGACACCATCCGCACGAATCTGTCTTGCAACGGGCGGTCAAGGTGGCTAGGCTCCAAGCCAGAATCTCGAAGCCGGCCAGTTGTCATACCTTCCGGCATTTGTTTGCAACGCACTTGCTGGAGGACGGCTACGACATCAGAACGGTGCAGGGGTTGCTGGGCCACAGGGATGTGAAAACGACAATGATCTATACCCACCTCCTGAATCGAGGAAGGCAAGGGGTTCGGAGCCCGCCCGATGGCCTCATCATCCCAACCGATTCAGAAAGCAGGATAGACTGACCATGCCTGGAGCATTTGTCTGGTCAGAAGGAGTAGGGGATGTTTCTTAGTCATGAGAAACATGAAAGAATCGCGGTCAAGGTAATCGGGCATTCGTTGGATATACTGACTCAGAGAAAGAGCTATACTGACCAATATATTCGCTAGTTTGAAGGAGGAAAAATGCCATACGAGATAAACTGGGAAAGAAATGGGGTGGTAGTGCGGTTCACGGGAGTTTTCGATTTCAAAGAAAACGTCAACGCAAACAACGAAATTTACAGCAACTCCCGGTGCGACCGCCTCAATTACATAATCTGGGATGTTTCAGACGTTTCTGAGGCGGCGGCAAACGAAGATGAGATACTTCTAATAGCCATGCAAGACCAATCCTGCTCTTCACTTGTGCCGAAGATAAAGCTGGCATTTCTCGCTCAGGATGAGACCCTGCGCGGCCTCTTTAATCAATACTTAGCTCATTATCAGAGCCGTCAAACGGGTTGGAACTTCAAGGTCTTTGATAACATGGAGAGTACCAGAGCCTGGGTGACCTCCTAAGGCCGTGAACGCAGAAGGCGCTAAAAACGCGCCTCTGGTTACGGCAAGCGTTAGGTGCCGGGAGCAGGAGAAAGGAGGGCGTGATGGCGCACGCCATAGAGTTTGTGAAGGATACCAAGTACGTTGGTGTGGCATTGACTGGCGAGATTACAAAAAATGACCTCGAAATCGCTCGTAACGAGGCAAACCTCGCACTCACAGCCAATAACTGCAACAGAATCCTAGTCGATGCCACACGTAGCAATCCGAGACTGTCTGTTCTGGAACTCTTTGAATTCGAAAATGAACACCGATTACGCTTCCCACTGGGCGTCCGTATAGCGCTAGTTGTTCCTCCAGATAGATTAGAGAATCTCCGATTCGCAGAAAACGTAGCTCAGAATCGTGGCGTGAATATGAATCTGTTTTTAGATAGAGCTCAAGCACTCAACTGGCTGCTTGAAAGAAGCTCATGATTGAGAAACCTAACAATGCGCTTGAGACTAACCGCCGAAAGAGCTGCGCTTTTTCGGTTCTCTCCGCGCTTCGCGCTCCGGCAGCAGCTCAGCACTATCGGTTACCATGAAGGATGACACACTATGAGCTATGCACTTACATGCTCATCGTCCGAAGATTGTCTCCGTATCCGCATAGACGGAAAATGGGCATTTGAGAAACCAGAGGATATCATAAGTGACATCCTCAAACACTGGGCCAAGCATCACAACCTTGCTCTTCTCATAGATATACGGAACATGGAAGACACGCCATCTATACTCGGCGACTATGAAAATGTTACACGCTTTGTTGATGCTGGCTTCCCACGGGGTCGACGAATTGCCGTTCTGGATAAACTCGATCGGCGCAACGCGAACGACTTCTTTGAGACGGCGGCATGTAATCGCGGGCTGCAGGTCCAATTCTTCTACGCGGACGAACAGGAAGCGATCAGCTGGCTTCTTTCGGAGGATAGCATCAGGCATGATTGATGCGATCGGGTACACCGCAGGTTTCCTGGCAATGATCAGCTTTTTGCCGCAGGTCATGAGGACCCTGCACACGAAGAAGGCGGCCGATGTCTCCTTGGCCATGCTTATATTGACGCTGACAACCAATATACTGTACGTGGCCTATGGCCTACTGCTGAGCCTCTACCCAATCGTGACCATGATCGGGGTTATGACATGCATAGTCCTTCTGCAGATCGTGCTTACCGTGAAGTACAGGAACAATTCCCGAATGGCTAACAAGCCGGATCCAGGCGACGGCAAATAGCCACGCCTGATCCGCACCGTTATGTGAACGAAGAGAATGTAAACAAATGAAGATCGACATAGACATTCAACCGCAAGGCAACTATCTCTTGGTGAGATACAAGGGTCCCGATAGTCCTGAGATCAGCAGAAGGATT
>JAPUKJ010000144.1 GCA_027295705.1 Ignavibacteria bacterium
AAATGGTAAGAAAGATTCCGACGAAAAAAGCAACAATGCCAATGGCGGCAAAGGACTGAATGCCTGCCGCTATCAGGGCAACGATGGCCGTATTCTGCCAGTTCTGTCTAAACGACCGGAACATCGCACCGATGTCCAGTGCTTCGCCGATACTTTTGTTTGCAGCAAACCTGTATGAGATGATCGGTAACATGAACGCAAGAAACAGACTGTATGGAATGATGATTAAAAAAATGAGAATTATGTAGATACTGGCAAACGCTTCTGTAATGTTGGCTTGTTCTAAGAGGGAACCAAAAACCACAAGAAGCACGACTGGGATGTAGAGAAGGATGATGGGCAGCAGATAAATAAGATAGACAACACAGAATTTGAAACCGAGGACTAACTTCGCGCCGATATCGTTCCAGTCTGGCAAGGGATTTTGCTCCTGATGCATAACACGTTGGATTACCTGGACAAAATAGCCTGCAAGTATGAAGATGCCGACGACAAAGATGCTCAGCACCATGAAGACTGCACCGATCAAGAACTTTGTGAACCATTTGGGATCTTTGAACACAAACGTAAAGGCCTTACCTAGGTCGTTCATTGTAGAGCCTCATCGATTGTTAGTATTCTCAATTTGGATTACCCTTCCCTCGATCCTTGATGAAATGGTCTTGTGCTGCTCGATATGATGAATAAACACATCGCGGTCAATGGCATTTGTGCTGACAGAAGTAATGAACTCATCACGAATGCCAAGTAACTCCCGAATATGGTCTGCGACGTAGTTGTTGGTAACTATGGAGTACATTTTGCTTGGCTCAATTGCAGCGCCGTTTACTCTGGCCTCCACCACCATTTTGCCAGAGGGCTGGCTTGGATCAAATGAATACCCGAGACCGGAGACTTGCATGAATTCACCTCTGCGCGCTGCCTGCCATTCAAGCATGCGCAGAAGCGTGTCTCCACTAATGCTAAACGTTACAAACGTATTGCCAAACGGATTGATCTCCCAGATATCGCGCCTGGTTATAGGGCCAGCTCTCAAGTCCTTTCGGAGCCCCCCGGAATTCATTAAAGCAATGTCTGTTCCCGCAAATTCCCTCATCACGTCGGCCTCCCAGTTTCCTATGTTCGATTCAGATATAGAACTTCGTTTCCAGTCGACCGCAAGTGTGCCAATCACTTCACTAAGCTCTTCGTCCACGAGTTTCTCGAATGCAAGAACCTTAGTTTCCGTAACGCTGTCGATAGGATAAACACCGAGCTTGGTCTCAATCAGCTCGCCGGTGTGTGTCAGCACTGAGTCGCCCATGAGGTCCACAGTCAAGTCCAGCTTGCCGAGGTATCTTCCCCGTGAACCGGACTGGCAAATTATCGTGCGGTTCTTCTTGAACGGCTTGAACAGCGGCGTGTGGCTGTGCCCACCGACGATCACGTCAATGTCTCCGCGGCGCATGGCGAGTGATGTATCTTGATCGAAACCCATGTGGCTGAGTATAACGACAAGGTCAACCTCATACTGGTTCTTCAACTGATTGGCATAGATTGTCACCACGCTGTCGATATTGAGCATGGTTGTTCCTGCGAGGTTTTCTGTTAGCGTAAGGATCGACAGGTCCGGCGGAAGCAAACCAATTATGCCGATCTTTACACCACCACATTGCTTAACAACGTAAGGTGGTGCGAACGTCATGCCTGCAGTCGAGTCGTACAGGTTTGCTGCTAGGATCGGGTACGTGGCAACTTTTATGTTCTCCTTCAGGTTTTCTAAGCCATAGTCGAATTCGTGGTTCCCAAGGACCATCGCATCTGGGGCGATGATATTCAATAAGTCAATCTGCGATCTTCCTCTGGAAATAGAGGAGATGGGTGTTCCTTGAAAGTCATCTCCAGCGTTCAAAACGGCGACATGTGATTTTCCACGTCTGTGGTGGTTCATGTATGACAAGAGATTCGCTGTCCCGCCCACCTTGTATGTTTGTTCGATGCCTGTTGCTGAATCGCTCACGGTTACATCGTAGGGGATGTTCTGTGCGTGGAAATCGTTCCAGTGCAGAATCGTGAGTTGACCAATGTTTTCGTTCTGTTGAAACACAAAGAACGAGCAGGCCGAGCAGACAACAGCCATTAATAGCGCTACTAGATATGTACACTTAGACATAGTACTGCTTCTCCCAGCTTGATGATACTCAATGCGAGGCGGAGTTTCAAGGAAGCGGTGGGCCTGCCTCCATAACTATGATTGAACTGAGGCCGAATCGAAACACGGGTGCAGTTACAACTCCGCACCGGGGGTGATATCAGAATGCTACGCCAGTTGGCTTTCCGACTCTGCTTTGGTATATTTGAATCGAGAAAGAAACGCTCAGCTTGCTTTCTTCCCTTGAATCGCTTCACATGTAGAGATTGCATCGTAGTTTCTTACTGAAAAAAATGATTTCTCGACGTATTCTTAACATAGTGACCTCGATCGGACTTGGCGGCATAGCGGTAATATCCGCAATGTTTGGATGTGGCGGATCTTCACAGCTTGACATCATGGATACGCGAGGAGACTCCGGATACGAGCCAGGTATTCCCAACTTCGATATGGAGGCAATTCCAAGATGGCATGAAGATGACCCGGGAATCGACCTTTCAGTCAGTATTCTCAAAGCGTCGCTGATATTCGTGCGTGCTGAAAATGGCTACTCCGCCTCCGTCATGACGGAAGTTCAGGTGTACGATCAGGAGACTGAGGATCTCGTCGCTGAAGAGGTGTGGACCGACACGATGGTCGCGACGACCTACGCGCAAACGCAGTTGTTCGAGACTAGGTTGACCACCAGGCGCATCCCGGTTGCTCCAGGCAAATATATCATTCAAGTTACCCTCCGTGACACCAATAGCGACAAGAAAGCGCGCCGCCGCAGGCAGATTAAGGTACTCGATCTCACCTCAGATACGATAATGCTCAGTCAGATCCAAATTGAATCTTGGCGCAAGGGATCGCCACCGGCGCCCGCAATGAAATTTCATATTCCCTCCACCTTTGACTCGCTTCGATGTTTTCTCACATTGCATAATGCATCAGGAGCCCAAAAAACCTCGGTGGAAATTGTGCTGCAGAGATTCCTACATGATACGTCGGTGGCGGTACCACCTTACGCCTTCAGTCCAATGATCGGCACATTAGATTATCGTGGGATCAGTTATGACCGAGTTGATACAATTCAGGTAAGAAGTCAGACGATTGAGACATTGGATCAGGAAACGCCAATCGAGTTTTTCTTTTCCTCACTGGGAAAAGGACTGTATTTCATACACGTGACGGTGCACATAACGGGGATTTCGCCTGGTGGAGATGAGGGAGGTCTCAATGGGAGTCGTGGTTTCGCTATCATGGGTCACAGCTTTCCGCGTCTTACTACTCTTGACGATCTGATAGAGCCTCTGGTATATATTGTACGTGAAGGCGAACTGGATTCTATCCGCGTTGCCAAAACTGGCATTGACAAGCGAAGGCGTTTCGATTCCTTCTGGCTCTCGCTGGCTGAAAACAAACAATCAGCGACGAACCTTATCAAACAATACTACAATCGTATCGAGGAAGCTAACCTTTATTTCACGGGCTACAAAGAAGGATGGAAAACTGACCGTGGTATGATCTACGTTGTACTTGGGCCACCGATTTCCATTCAATATGGAATCGATTTTGAAGTCTGGCACTACAGTAATGTTGACCAGGATCAACTCACAACCTATGTGTTTAAGAGGATCACTTTAGTTGAGGGAAACTTGCCTTTTGATAATTATGTTCTTGACCGTCGATCCTATTATGATCAAGGGTGGCTGAACGCTATTGCCCGATGGCGGCGCGGGGTGACGTTCTGAAGCAACGCTTTCTAGGATTCTTTACTTGTGTTTGGAACTCAAGGCCTTAGCAAGAAGGTGTACACCTCTGAGGATTTCTTTTTCATCGAAGGCGGCGAATCCCAAAATCAATCCTGGTCGAATCTGTGCTCGAACAGTAAAATGGGACAAGGGGTCTGCGTATACCCCAGCTTGAGCGGCTCGAGTCGAGGCTGCTCTGTCACTCGTCCGCTGTGGTAGCCACCCAATGAGATGCATCCCGGATTCTTGTGGCTCTATGTCTAGTAAGCCTTTGAGTTTGTTCGCAGCGGCCGCGACTAAAACATCGCGTCGTGCTTGATAGGTAAGGCGTGTACGCCGGATATGACGGCCGAAGTGACCTTCTTCAATGAAGCTGGCAAGTACCGCCTGTTCAATTTGAGGACTACCCCGATCGCAGGACGTCTTTGCCGAAACGAAGGCGTCAACGAGTTCATGTGGGATGACCAGGTAACCGAGGCGAAGGCCTGGGGTGAGGACTTTGCTGAACGTACCAACGTAGATCACCTTTCCCGTAGAATCGATCCCTTGGAGAGACCCAAGAGGTCGACCACTGTACCGGTACTCGCTATCATAGTCGTCCTCCAATATCCATGCTCCGGATCCGGTCACCGATTCCAGAAGTTGGAGACGCCGGGTAAGGCTCATCGTAACTCCTAGCGGAAACTGGTTTGAGGGTGTGACGTAAACCAACTTGGGACGAGGGGCGAGTTCTAATCCAGCTTCCACTCGGAGCCCTTGTCTATCCACTGGCACTGGAATTATTTCCACGCCCTGACCTGCAAGAACGCTCCACACACCTGGGTATCCAGGGTCTTCTACCCAGGCTGTGTCCCCCTGGTTGAGAAGCACGCGAGCAACTAAGTCCAACGCTTGCTGGGATCCGTTTACAATTATTATCCGATCTGCCTCACAATTTACACCACGAGCTGTCCGTAGATATGTTGCTATAGCCTCACGCAAGGCTCCAAAACCCATCGCCTCGCTGTAGCCTCTTGCCAACGTCATTGGATCCCTACACACACGAGCAGTGAGCCTGGACCAAAGTGCAAGTTGAGGAGCCTCTAGAGCTCCCGGGATTCCCAGTTGAAAGGCATGGATCGGGCCTTGCACAGGAGAAAGTGACAGCGGAGACTTTGTTAGAGCCGAAGTGTAGCGGGAGAGCACAGGCGGCTTTGCGGTGGATCGTGCGGGCTTGGTTGCCAGTCGGCGTGCATGCAATGCTTGTTCGGGAATAGCATGTGTAACGTAGGTACCGGACCCTACTCTGCTTTCGAGGTATCCTTCCGCGAGGAGCTGGTCCAAGGCGTTCAGGGCGGTATTGCGAGATATACCCAGTTCGACGGAAAGATCGCGTGTTGCCGGTAGTCGCTGCCCCGGTTGCAGCTGTCCCGTCAGTATTGCCTGCCTGAGAGAATCATAGAGCTGCCGATACAATGGTATGTGTGAACCTCGATCAAGATCAATTATGGTTGCCAGCCCCCACACGGTCTTTTTCAAGGAAATAGTCACTTAGAATTGGTACCTAAGAATTTAGAAAAATGGCTCTTGTTTGAGGACTAATGAAGTGTTAAGATGCTACACATGCAAGTCCTTTGCAGACAAATTCTAACTCGTCAATTTCTTGTAATCATGATACCCTCAGATCCCAGATGAGCGGGCCATAGCGCGTACGGAAAGATCACAACCTAAATGCCATGCAACCTAACGCACAACGGAGAACAAGCCTTAGCTGTAGCGAGGGATGGATTCGGGACTTCCTTCATCGTTCGCCCATAGCACACATCGCAACGTGTTGGGCGGAGCAACCGTTTATCACTCCGACAACTTTCTGGTACGATGAGCAACGTCAAAAAATCGTTTTCCATTCAAACATCGCTGGGCGCATTCGTTCAAATGTGGAACAATTCACTAAGGTATGTATTGAGACAAGTGAGTTTGGGCGACTTCTGCCATCGAACGTGGCGCTTGAATTCTCACTCCAGTATGCCAGCGTAGTCGTTTTTGGAATCATTCAAATTCTCAAGGATGCTGAGGAGAAGCGGCGTGCACTTTACGGTTTGATCGGAAAGTACTTTCCAGACATGTCATCGGGAAATGAATACCGTCCGATCACTGTTAGTGAACTGGAACGTACATCTGTGTATGCTGTCAGAATCGAAAGTTGGAGTGGCAAGAAGAACTGGCCAGAACGGGCGAAGCAGAGTGATCAATGGAAGCCGCTGGCCTCAGAGGCCGCTAGAACAGTGAGCATAGCTGAGAAGAGTCGCAAGTCATCTGACTAGGATGTCATTCGGGATGGTATTAGAGCGTCTTTGACCTAACGAACGTGTGTAATGAAGCAATCATATGGAGGTAATGATATGTATGATATATTCCGCGTTGGGACATTTGTGACGGGATTCCTCACCCTCGTGAGTTCTGCTGTGCCGATCTATGGACAAGTTTTCACGAGAGTCACTGATCCAAATAATCCAATTGTGACTGATACGGGACCTGGTCAATACAGCGGCTGCAGTTGGATTGACTTTGACAACGACAATGATCTCGACCTTTACGTGAACCATGACTTCCTGTACCGTAATGACGGGAACGGTATCTTTGTTCGTATCACCACGAATATCGGTGATGGACAATTCATAGACCTGGGCAATGGTAATAGCTGGGCAGATTATGACAATGACGGAGATCTGGATATCTTTGTCTCCAGTTCGATATCGTTTCTGTATCGAAATGATGGAGGGGGTAACTTCACTAAAATCACTGAGGGTGCGATTGGAGGTGGCAACACCAACAGGGGTTGGGCGTGTGCTTGGGCAGACTTTGACAATGATGGCTATGTCGACCTTGTGATAACCCACCCTTGCGGCTTCGTCCCTGGTGGGTGTACAACAAATCACTTGTTTCGAAATGATGGGCCACCCAACTTCACCTTCACAAAAATTGACACGGGAGTTATTGTCACTGATCAGAAGGCGTATACCGTTGCCACGTGGTCTGATTACGACCAGGATGGCGATATGGATTTGTTCATTGGTAGTGGTCCTGCCAATGGGACACCAGCCACCGATAACTTGTACCGCAATATGTTGACGGAGACTGGGAATCCTTTCTTTGAACGAATAACTACCAGCCCCATTGCCAATGACCTTGTAGATGGTCAGGTGTGGAATTGGATAGACTATGATAACGATGGTGATCTAGATGCCTATCTTACAAACTGGGGTGGAGGGGGATCTGTGAGACAAAACAATCTCTATCGCAATGACGTGGACTCCATTGTCAGAATAACGACGGGTGATATTGTGACAGACGCTTTCGTTTCTCTGTCGAGTGTCTGGGGTGACTTTGACAACGATGGTGATTTGGATTGTTATGTGGCCAACGATTCCAACCAACCGGACAGCTATTATCAGAACAATGGCGACGGCACATTTACCAAGATTGACACCATTGCAATCGTTTCGGAGTCAATCACACATCGCGGGGCAGCTGCAGGTGATTATGATAATGATGGTGATCTGGATCTGTTTCAAGTGGGTCCCGGAAGCCAAAGGCGTTTTTACCGGAACGATACGCAAAATGGAAACAGTTGGGTAAACATCAAGTGTGTGGGAATGACTTCAAACAAGGCTGCAATTGGTGCGAAGGTTAGGACAAAGGCTACGATCAACGGAAATGCTGTATGGCAGTTGCGGGAAGTATCAAGTCAAAATAGTTTCAACGGGCACAACATGTTGAATGTGCACTTTGGCTTCGGGGATGCCACGGCGATTGATTCCTTGGTTATCGTTTGGCCGCGGGGAATGACCGAAGTGTTTGAGAACCTGGCCGTGAATAAACACTACATAGTAATTGAAGGGC
>JAPUKJ010000145.1 GCA_027295705.1 Ignavibacteria bacterium
TGTCGCTCGGATAGAAGAAGGAGGATGTTGCTGTCAATCAGATCGATTGAGTCACGAATGTCCAGAAGTTTGTGCTTCTTCTTAAGCAACTGCTGCCTGAGAAGATGATCAAGCAAGGTAAGAGCAACCATTGACTCTGCCACGGGTACCACGCGCGGGCATATGCATGGATCGTGCCGTCCCTTCACGGAGATTCTCGTCGACTTCCCGGAGAGCGTTACTGTTTCCTGTTGCATCTCAATGGATGACGGAGGCTTCACAGCGATGCGGAGAACAATGTCCTCGCCGTTTGAAATCCCCCCGACAATTCCTCCCGCGCGGTTCGTCCGCGTGCGTACAAGCTTTGATTTCTTGTCGAAATACATGGCATCGTTGTTCTGGCTTCCGCGCAACTTTGCAGCCCCGAACCCGTTCCCAACCTCGAAACCCTTGATCGCCCCAATGGACATCAAAGCCTTTGCAAGGTCAGCTTCGAGCTTATCGAATACTGGCTCCCCAAGTCCTAGAGTCGGGTTCTTCACCACAACCTCGACGATTCCTCCAATTGAGTCTCCTTCTTTTCTTACCTTCAGGATCTTCCGTTCCATTCTTTTCGCTGCCACAGGATCGGGGCAACGGAGAGGATTCTTTTCGATCTCGTTAATATCTACTGTCTCGGCCTTAATGCCTCCAACAGCCTTCGTGTAGGCGTAGATCCGGATCCCGCGTTTTGCCAGCAATGATTTTGCAACCGCGCCTGCAGCAACTCGTGCCGCAGTCTCGCGACCTGAGGAGCGTCCGCCGCCGCGAAAATCAGAGACGCCATACTTCGCCAAGTAAGTGTATCCCGCATGACCGGGGCGAAACATGTGCTTGATCTTTTCGTACGCCTTCGGTTGTTGGTCTTTGTTCCAGATGACCATGCAGACGGGAGTGCCGGTGGTTTTGCCGTCAAAAACCCCGCTCAGCATTTCTACTTCATCTGATTCCTTGCGCGCCGTGGTTACATTGCTCTGTCCCGGTCGACGCCGGTCGAGTTCTTTCTGAATGAACTTGGTATCAATTGGCACACCAGGCCTCACACCGTCGATCACGACGCCGATTGCAGGCCCGTGGCTTTCTCCGAAGGTCGTGATACGAAAACGAGTGCCGAATGTGTTACCTGCCATTAGAAGCCTCAAGAAGATGCAAGTGGATTACAGATTGCAGATTACGTACCACTGGGTACGATCAATGCAAACGTAGCGAAGCGATCATATGCCCAACGTCATTGCGAGCCCTGTTTCCCAAGGGCGAAGCAATCTGATCTGTTGCGCATTCAAATCAAGCAATGACAAACGAAAACGCCTTGTTATTTTGCATACAACTTTTCAAACTCATTCCAAAAACTCGGGAAAGACTTTCTCACGCAATTGGGATTCTCGATCTTGATTCCCGGAACGCGCAAGCCGATCAACGCGAAGCTCATGGCAAGTCGGTGGTCATCGTACGTGTCGAGTTGTGCACCATGCAGCTCAACAGGCCTGATGTTCAGCCCATCCTCCGTCAACGCGATGTCCGCACCAACCTTTTTCAGTTCCGTTGCAAGCGCTTCAAGTCTATCCGACTCCTTGTATCTCAGGTGTGCAACGTTGCGGATACGAGTTTCCCCCTTCGCAAACAAGGCCACCACACCAAGCGTCGGAACAAAATCGGGCATTGAGTTCATGTCAACGTCGACGCCTTTCAGGTTTCTGTAACTTTCAACCATCAGCCCGTCCGGATGTCCCTCGACTTCGCACCCCATCTCCTTGAGAATGTTGATGAAGCCGATATCTCCTTGAAGCTGTTTAAGACGCATACCCGCAATTACGACTTCTCCACCAGCGATCGCACACGCAGCTAGAAAGTAGCCTGCAGTCGAAGCGTCAAGGTCAACGTTGAATTCAATCGGCCTGTAACGCTCCCCGGCGGTTATCTCATATCGCTTATGATCAGATCTCCTGATACATATACCAAATTGCTTCATTACCTCGACGGTAATGTCGACATATGGTTGGGATGTTAACTTATCCTCGACTTCAATCGTTACATCCTGGTTTGCATACGGTGATACCATCAAAAGGGATGAAAGAAACTGCGAGCTTTTATCTCCCTTTACCTTGGCTATTCCGCCTCGCAACGAGCCGCCGTCGACCGTGCATTTGGAAATTCTCCCATCAGCCGCGGCCTCGACTCCCAACATGTGGAGAGCATCAAGCAAATCTTCAATCGGGCGATCAGCCATTCTTTGATCTCCCACAAACACCACCTTGCCTCGCGCAATCGCACCAAGTGCCATAAGAAATCTCAGAGTGGTACCAGCGTTCCCTACCGGGATCGGGAACTTCGGCGCGTAGAGCTTTCCGCCGTTACCCTCCACAACTAGTCCCGTATCTCTTTTTCGGACAAGCACCCCCAATTGGTTAAGTCCGTTCACCATCAGAGCTGTATCATCGCTGTCGGAAGCGTTGCGGATAACCGATTCTCCTTGTGCAAGCGAGGCGCAAATCAGAGCTCGGTTTGTGATGCTCTTGGACCCGGGCACGTGTATGCGGGCATGCAGCGCACCACTTGGTCTAATTTCCTTGATCATATGACTTTGCTATAAGATCTATACACGCGGAGAACTCAGATCACTCTCCGCCTCACAAGAAGCCTCGAATTCAGAACGACGGCGCCTGGTGTTTTCTGGACATCCCTTCCATGTGATGCGCGAGGATGCGTCTCATGACTTCGATCTTTGGCTTGGTATGACTATATGTTTCAAATTGCATAGCCGCCTGATTCAGATACATTTCAGTTCCTTGAATGATCCTCGCCCCTCGGCTTTTCGCATCTCGAAGGAGCTTCGTCATCGGAGGATCGTACACGACATCGAAGACGATCTTGTCATCGAGGATCTCCACCGGCACTGGTGATTCATCAACACGCGGGACCATCCCAACAGACGTTGCATTGACAAGAATATCAAAGGTGGAACGACCCACATCGGCAAGCTTCACGTGCCCAAGTCCAAACTTCTTCGCGAGCTTTTTCGCCTTCCTCTGTGTGCGATTTGTGATGAGAACGTGCGCTCCTCTCTTCTTTGCTTCATATGCAATTGCTCGAGCAGTGCCTCCAGCGCCTACTACCAGCATTTTTCTTCCTCTGACGTTGACTGCCCTTTCAACTGCATCTAGAGCGGCGGATGCATCCTTGTTGCTGCCTACGAGCTTTCCGTCGCGGCGGATAACGGTGTTGACCGCGCCTATCGCTTTCGTAGTGGAATCCACATAATCGAGGTATGGCAGGACCTTTTCCTTAAATGGAATTGTAACGCTGAATCCATTCAGAAGTGGGGCGATGTGCTTCATGAACTTTCGAAGGTTTGCAACGGCAAATCTACAGTACACAGAGTTCTTCCGGGCACGAGCAAACAAACTGTTGTGGATATAGATGCCCTTACTTTGCGCAAGGGGGTTCCCTATGACGCCGAAAACCTTCGTGGAGTTCCGGTGCGAGTTAGCTCTGTACAATTCTTTAAGTTGACTTGCACAGACCTGTCCCTGCGCAGCGCCTTTTCCATCTTCGCTTGCCGCATACGTCGCCCATCCCCCGAACTTCTTGTAAAGGACTCTGCTCGGCTCCCCGTATTCTCCCATTGCTACTGCTATCGCCTTTCGCCGATGCAATTTGGCAAGAGCAAGAAAATCGAACGCGTGCCGAATCTCGGAAGTATCTGTTGCCAAAAACGCCAGCTTCACAATATCAGCGCCTGATGCATGGAGTTTTGAGTAGAGCTTTGAAACGTTCAACGGTTTCCCATAAGGCAAATGCCTTGAAATGATTACCTTGGTCACATTTTGCCGGCGAATGAACTCATGAACAATCCGGGCATTGGCGTTGAGTTCGATATCAATGTAGTGCGCACCGAAGACTGAGGCGATCTCCAGCATCTCAATCCGCTCTCTTTCGCGCCCACTGAACCCTCCGTCCTCCCAGTCCGGCCTGCAAGTTGCGATGGTAGGTTTCTTCGTTGATGAAAGTAGGTGTGCGATGTTCGGTCGCTCAATCATGTCAAGACGGAACTCAAACATGTCGGTATATCGGGCTGAGCCGGCGACCTGCGCCAAGGCCTCCTTCATACTGGGACCGGTGACTGAGACAATGATCATCGAGATCTCCCTGTTAATTCGGACAAGAATGGAGTTGGTACGTCAACGCCGATAACCGAATGACCGATGCGCTTTAATAGAACAAACCTTGTAGTGTCCACCTCTGATTTCTTGTCGGCCGAGAGTGCAGTCAAGAACTTGGACCTGCTTTTGATGTGGGGAAACTTAGTTGGCAATTGAAATGCATGCAACAGACTCAACACACTGGAATAGTCGTCTTCCGTAAGCAGGCCCAACTCCACAGCAATCTTTGCCTCAGCAGCCAACCCAATTGCAACCGCTTCGCCATGCTTACCTCCGTAATCGCTTGCCGCCTCGATGGCATGTCCAATGGTATGTCCAAGGTTGAGGGTTTTTCGTATGCCAGATTCAAACTCATCCTTCTCGACAACTGCAACCTTGAGGCGGACTGACTCCGCGATCAAACTGTACAGCAAACGGCTGCTACCTCTCGTGATTCGAGCTGCATTCCGCTCAAGCTTCTCGAAGAGTTTGCGGTCGAGCGCCGCAGCAATTTTCACAATCTCTGCAAGACCATTCTTGAACTCGGCGGTTGGGAGCGTCCGCAGCACGTTAGGATCGATAAACACCGCTGCCGGTTGGTGAAACGCGCCGATGAGATTTTTGCCGAGCTGATGATCGATCCCGACTTTCCCTCCTACGCTGCTATCCACCTGCGCCAACAACGTGGTCGGGACCTGAACATATTCGACACCCCTCAAAACCGTCGCCGCCACAAAACCCGCAACATCTCCGACAACTCCACCGCCCAGCGCAATGATGAGGCTGTCTCTGCGTATGCCCTGATTGAGCAATTGAGTATGAAGAGCACTGACAACCCTGGCGTTCTTGGATTTCTCGCCCGCTGAAAAATAGAGCAGCCGCGCGTTCACCTTATGCGCAGATAATCCTTGCAGCAGAAGCCTAGCGTAAAGCCTCCGCACATTCGCATCAGTGATTATGAAAACATCACTGCCCCTCCAGCCTCTTGCAATAATCTTGGAGACCTGCCTGAGCAAGCCCGTCTGTATTGTTATGGGGTATGATCTACCACGCGAGTTTCTGAGTCGAACGAGAATGTGTTGACTCATAATAAGACAATGATGTTGGACTGTCCAAACAAGAAACCTTCATCGGATCACCGTGAAGGTTCTACTCTTTGAAGTGTTGATTTCAACCTAGCGATAAGAAAGGGTCACCCTATCGGCTACTGCCGTGGAATGATAATACAGCTTGGTGGGAAGAAAATCAAGCACGCTCCTGAATGGGCACTCTTCCTTCCACGGTTGTGCTGAAGATGATCTACTAGACCGAACGGGTATTATGATCCAGCTGTGAACGAAAAACTATACGGCTCTGATAATGAGTCTCCCTGGACCGAACTCAAAGCTGACGACACCGTGACGGTATACAGTGTATTTGCTACCAAACTTGTGCTAGGACTGAAATAAAAATAATCCGAGCCGGAAGAACCGAACGTGAAACCCGAGACGCTGGGCGAAATGTCAAGTGCATTCTGTGCCGTTGCAGGATCAATTGGGGCGTTACAATAGACATAGACGGAGCTGTTCCTCGACACTCCAGTCGCGCCATCATATGGTGACGTATTAGTCACTTTGAACGACTCCGTCGTGAATGAGAAACTGCGTGGAGCAAACAGACTTGTACCGTTTGCAGCCCGCATGAGAGATGAAATCATTACAGTGTACATCGTGCTGGCTCTGTAGCTGACAGTAGGATAAAAGCTAAAACCTGTGGAGCCAAAGTAAAGAGAGAAGGTTCCATTTACGCCGGGGGTTATGACAAAGGCGCCGCGCACGGCACCAGTATCAATGAGACCGGAGAAATTCACACTAACGCTAGATCGTAGGCGAAATTCCGTTGTTCCATCCATTGGATAAACACTCGTCACTTTGAACTGTGGGGTAGTAAATCTGGAACGGAATTCCTGCGGGTATTTGATTTCCAAACTTGTCTCTGGCTGTCGTTCGTACGATTATCTCGTATGCGGTCCCGAAATCCGGGAGAGAGTCACTCCGGAAAGCCACTCGGGAGGAGTCAAACTCGGAAAGTTCCCAACTACCATCGACATGAGGAGTTATTTGCAACGAAGAGGAA